>CANTHI010000133.1 GCA_947653505.1 uncultured Eubacterium sp. | reverse complement strand
TGTCGGATTTTTCATACCTGCCGGAATACCAAGGCCGCTGGCAGTCAGCCTGTGCTGCTGGTTTTCTACCGAACGCGCTCCTACCGCTACATAAGAAAGCAGGTCGGACAGGTATCTGTGATTTTCCGGATAAAGCATCTCATCCGCACAGGTGAAGCCCGTTTCCTGCACCGCCCGTATATGCATCTGCCGGATAGCAATGATTCCTTTTAACATATCTGCTTCCTTTTCCGGATCCGGCTGATGCAGCATGCCTTTATAACCGACGCCTATCGTTCTTGGTTTATTCGTATAAATCCGCGGAATGATAAAAATCCTGTCCGCAACCGCATCCTGTACCTTCCGCAGCCGTGAAATATAATCAATGACCGCATCCTCATGATCTGCTGAACAAGGTCCGATAATCAAAAGCAGTCTGTCGTCTTTTCCTTCAAAAATATGGCGTATTTCCTGATCCCGCTGCTGTTTTATATCCGTTACCTGCCGGCCTGCCGGAAACTGTTCCTTTAGTTCCATTGGAGCCGGCAGCTTCCTCAAAAATTCCATATCCATCTGTCTTCCATCCTCCGTTTCTTTGCTGCACTAAATCATACCGCTTTCCTGTGGCAGTGTCAACCTGAAATACAAAATTGTCGTGATTCTCTCCTGACCCGTGAAAAGTAACCGGCGTCCGCACAGCCACAATGTATACTGACGAGCAGTAAAATTTGCCAGCAACACCGACTCACGAGCGTTCATGCTTAAAGCTATATGATAAATTTCATCGCTCGTGAGTATAACACCCTGTCTGAACTGTTACAAATTGCCTGACCGCATTCAAAAATTTTCAAAAAAACACTTGCATTTTTTTCCTATATGTGTTAAATTAAATAAGTCGCAGGCAACAGCTATTTATTTTATATGTATCGCGCCAATATGGCTCAGTTGGTAGAGCAACGCATTCGTAATGCGTGGGTCGGGGGTTCGAGTCCCCCTATTGGCTTTTTTATGAATCCGTAGTCCGGGTTCATTTATTTTATTACGGAGGAAGTTTTTATGAAACCTGCAGTACTGGCAAAAACGCTGGATGAGATGATTCAGGAGACAAAAAAAGGTCATTTAAACTGGCTGATCGAGCTTCAGTCTACGGATGGTCTTGCACCATCTTTAAAGCACCGGATCGTCGAGGACGATAAAGAATGGATCATAGATGAATGTTTTATTTCCTTTTATTGTAAGTTCCGTGGAAAAGATTACCTGATGATTACCTATGAGCATATCAGGCAGCACGAAGACCAGATTCGTTCCGATAATCTGATTTTTATGCCGCCATTAAATGTGCGCTTTTTTGATGTCGGTATTCTGTCTCCGTATATTGTAGATGCAGATGCGGTATTATTAGACCGTTTTCATCAGCTGTGGCAGCTTATGCTGGAAAGTTCCAAAAAAAACGACGGACAGGTGTCGTTTAAAGTTTTTGATCCATACGAATAGACCATTCAGTGTTACATTTTGGGACACCAGGAGCGAGCATCTGCTGTGTCCGCTCCAAAGTCAAATCCGCCTTACTTACTTTCTCCGCTCCTTTGTTCCAGATAGTAAAAACCATAAGCCGGTACAGACAGATCCTGCAGCAGAAGCTTCCTTCCTGTGAGCATATCCGTAAATTCACCCGGATCATGGGAAAAAGTAACTGTCTTTTCCCACTCCGTGAAATTAAATACCCCGATGATTTTCTGCCCCTTCGCATACCGCCCGACAGCAAGCAGACCATCGTCGCCCGTATCCAGAGTCCATACATCCGCCTCTGTTCCAAATGCCGGGCTGTTTCCCCGCAGTGTGGTCAGTGCATGCATCCCGCAAAATACTCTGCCTTCAGGTGTTTCCAGATCATGCATATGCTCTGCAAGCTCCCATCTCATCCTGCCCCGGTGCAGATAACGGCTGTCAGCCGCTTTTTTGGGATCGTCTTTATAGCTGTAGTCATTTACCTGGGCCAGCTCGTCACCGCTGTATAACATAGGAATACCCGTCTGCATGAACATCATGGCGTGCAGCGTAAGATCAAAGCGCACCGCCCGCTCCATTGCGGCATGATCCTGCTCAAAGCCTGCTTTTTCAATCCCGCACAGACTGGCCGTCGTGCCACAGAGTCTGGCGTCGCCACTGGCAATATCATCGTTGTACAGCTCTCCCCGGCTTACGCTGTCACCCGTAAGGCCCTGAAAGTAGCCATTCAGATACCGCTTATGGGGGATTTCAGCCATACCAAAGCTCTGTTTCAGCCATTCATAATCCAGTCCCCAGCCAATGTCATCATGACAGCGGAGATAATTAAGAAACACATACTTTTTTGGCAGGGCATTTACCGCATCCAGCTGTCTGCGGAGCAGACGGGTATCCCTGGTGGCTACCGTATGCCAGGTAGTACACATCGTAGTTACATTGTATAACAGATGACACTCTGGTTTTTCTATACTTCCAAAATATGGAACTACTTTTACCGGTTCCATAACGACCTCTCCTAACAGAATCACACCCGGACAGACAATTTCACCGATCATACGCATCAGGCGGACGATCGTATGGACCTGCGGAAGGTTACGGCAGTCCGTTCCCAGTTCTTTCCATATGTACGGTACAGCATCTATGCGGATCATATCCATACCTTTATTGGCCAGAAAAAGATAATTAAACATCATTTCATTAAATACCCGCGGATTCTGATAATTCAAATCCCACTGGTAAGGGTAAAAAGTAGTCATGACATAATGTCCGCAGTCATCCAGCCACGTAAAATTTCCCGGCGCAGTAGCAGGAAACACCTGTGGTACGGTCTTTTCATATTCTGCCGGTATGGAAGGGTCGGAAAAAAAGAAATACCTGCTCATGTATTCCCCATCTCCCTGACGGGCCTTTTTCGCCCATTCATGGTCCTGACTGGTGTGATTCATTACAAAGTCCATGCACAGACTGATACCTTTTTCGTGACATACCGCAGCGAGTTTTTCCAAATCTTCCATTGTTCCCAGATCAGACCTGACAGTCCTGAAATCTGCCACAGCATAACCACCGTCACTGCGGCCTGGCACTGTATCCAGAAAGGGCATCAGATGCAGCAGGTTTACGCCGGCCTGCTGGATATAAGGCAGCTTTTCCCGCAGCCCGTTCAGATCTTTGGCAAAATTATCAATATACATCATCATCCCTGTAATCGCATTGGACTTATACCACTCCGGATCTGCTTCCCTCTCCAAATCCTGTTTTTTCAAATCTGCCGGCCGCTCAGCATAGAAATCATAAAGCTTCTGACACAGTTCGGCAAACATGGAGCTGTTGTCATAAAGTTCCATATACAGCCAGCGCAGTTCATCTATATGGCGGGACATGCGTTTTTCAAACAGAGCTTCTTCCTTCTTTGTCATTGTTTTCACCTGCTTTCTATAATAATTCCAGCTTTTCAAAAGCATGGAAAAGACCGTCTTCTGTTACTGACGGACACACCATATCGGCGATCTGCAAAAGGGTTGGGCTGCCGCCAGCCATACAGACGCCTGTCCCCACAGCCTTTAACATCTCAAAATCATTCATACTGTCCCCAAAGGCAATCGTATCCTCTTTTTTGATACCCAGAAACTCACAAAGCCTTTCCACTGCCCTGCCTTTGTCAAACGCCTTGCTTGAAAGTTCTCCATTCACGATGCCGCATGCATCCTCATCCTGTATACAAAATTCAAACTCCTCCTGCAGCTCCTGCATAGGTTTTTTCAGACGCTCTGCCCCGCGGCTCATAAACGCCATCCCATAAATCGGCTCACCATCATATTCAGACATAGGATGGATTCCCAGTTCTTTTTCAATCTGAATCCGCCACCGCAGCAGCTCGCTGTTTGCTTCTGACTGCGTATTTTCTGCCAGAAATTCCTTAAAACCTTCGTCCGTATAACTATTGTTTCTGCCTCCGATCGTGCGGTAAATACCGCTTTCCTTAAATACATCCAGCACTCTGGCCTGCTGTTTCGGAGTCATCGGGCAGTCATAAACGACCTGTCCGTCATACTCAATATAGCCGCCAGCGCTGGCAACCAGCCCGTCAAAGCCATACTGCATCACAGGATAGAGCATTCCGTAATTCCGTCCGGAACATAATACCACTTTATGCCCCTTCCCTCTTGCCCGTGAAACCGCATCAACCGCAGAAGCTGGTGGGATATTTTTCCCTGGTTCTGTCAGGGTACCGTCAATATCCAAAAAAACTAATTTCTGATTCATGATCCATCATCTCCCTTAACAAAATTCTAAATGATTTGTAATTAATTTTCTAAATGAATTGCATTTTTTTAATGAATTGCAATTCATTCTAAAATAATTATTTCATTCCTAAATAACGATTCAAATTAGTTATTGCAAGATAATAATCCCAGTATGAACTCGCTCTCATTTTGTATATTATATGTTTCCATCTTTCCTCTGTCAATCCGGTATTCTTCTTTTTCTGTTTTGAACAAATTCCCTTCAAATTTTTTGTATATAATGCTGTTTTTGAATTTTTTTCGACTGATATATTGACTTTCTGGAAATTTTCGTGTTATTCTCCTTCTAGGATGAACACGCGTACATTATATATCATTTTTGTAATGTATCGGAATTATAATTTTAAGGAGGAGACTATGAATTACGATTATGCGAAAATCGCAAAAGAAGTCATTCAGGCCGTTGGCGGCTCAGAAAATATCAAATCCGCCGCCCATTGCGCCACCCGCCTGCGTCTCATAGTCGCAGACCGTTCTCTGGCTGACGATGAAAAAGTCGGTGAAATTGATGCCGTAAAAGGGACTTTTTTCACAGCCGGACAGTATCAGATTATCTTTGGCACCGGTCACGTCAACCGTGTCTATGAACAGATCACACAGCTGGGTATCGCAGAGACTACTGCAAGCGAAGCAAAAGAAGCAAAAATGGACGGTAAAAACCAGCTGCAAAAAGCGATCCGTACCTTTGGGGATGTTTTTGTCCCTGTAATCCCCGCTCTGGTAGCCACGGGTCTGTTTCTTGGTTTAAAAGGCGCTTTGCTCAATGACAACTTTCTGGCTCTATTCGGAATGACGAACGCCGATATTCCACAGACTTTTCAGGTTCTGGTTGAAGTACTTTCAGGCACTACCTTTGCATTTTTACCAGCCATCGTATGCTGGTCCACGTTCCGCGTATTTGGCGGTTCTCCGGTACTGGGACTTATTCTCGGACTGATGCTGGTAAACGGCGCCCTGCCAAACGCCTACTCTGTGGCAGACCCTTCCAGTGGTGTAACGCCCCTTATGCTTTTTGGTTTTATCCCTATCGTAGGTTATCAGGGCAGCATCCTGCCAGCCTTTGTAGCCGGGGTTATCGGCAGTAAACTGGAAAAGAAACTGCGAAAAACAGTTCCGGCGGTTTTTGACTTTATGATTACACCTTTTCTGGTGCTGTTTATTATGCTGATTCTTTCGCTGCTGGTGATCGGACCACTCCTGCACGCACTGGAAAACGTCCTGTTAGTCATCGTAGAATACGCATTGGAGCTTCCTCTTGGCATCGGCGGCCTGATCGTTGGATTTTTCTGGTCCATTATCACCCTTACGGGTGTCCATCATATATTTAATATGCTGGAGATCAGCCTGTTAGCAAGCACTGGTTTTAATCCTTTTAATGCGATATTATGTATGTGCGGCTTTTCCTCAGCCGGTGTATGTCTCGCCATTTCCATAAAGGCAAGAAAAAAGGAAATCCGCGCCATCGGTCCCAGCGCTACAGTATCAGCCCTGCTGGGTATCGGTGAACCTGCATTGTTCGGTGTTATCCTGCGTTATGGCATGAAGCCGTTCCTTCTCAGCTGCTCTATTAACGGCATAGCAGGCATGATTGCCATGCTGCTTGGAATGAAAGGCACCGGCAACGGCATCACTACGATACCTGGTATGCTGCTGTACATATACAGCCCATCCCAGCTGATCATGTATATTATACTTGCCCTTTCCGTTTTTGTATCTGCCTTCTGCCTGTGCTGGTTCTTCGCGGTACCTCCGGAAGTCATGGAAACGGAGTCAAAACCAAAAACGGATGCTCCAAAACCTGCCCCGGCACCTTTCCCGGATGTCCTTGGAGCTGCGGCCCAGGGAACATTTGTTCCTATGGAATCAATTCCAGACCCGACATTTTCCGAGGGTGTCCTCGGAATATGCTGCGGCATCGAGCCGGAAACCGGTAAAGTGTACGCACCTATGGACGGCACAATCAGCCAGCTCGCTGATACCCTTCACGCGATCGGCATTGAGGCAGCCGGCGTGGAGCTGCTGATTCATGTCGGTATCGATACCGTAGCAATGAAGGGTGACGGCTTCCAGAGCCATGTAAAAGAAGGGCAGGCGGTAAAAAAAGGAGACCTTCTGCTGACTATGGATCTGGAAAAAATCAGGGCAGCCGGCCATCCTGCAACGATTATGGTAATCGTCACAAATTCGGATGATCTGACATCTGTAGAAGCAGCAGCCTCCGGTAGTCTGAGACCTGGAGAGCCGCTGATGCAGCTGAAAGCATAGTACTTTTTTATCTCATTTATAGAACAACAAAATCCAGTGCTCCGCCTGTGGCGGGGGACTGGATTTTTGTTGTGTTTCTGGCTCTCCAGCAACAACTGATCTGAAGCATTCTTATTATTTGCCTGAATCCGCACCTGCCAAACGTATCCCCTCATTCATACTGCCTGTCCGGTACCCTTCCAGATCCATTGTGACATAAGAAAATCCATACTCCCGCAGCTTTTCTGTCAGGCAGCTTCTCACCCTGTCTTCCAGCAGACGTCCAAACTGCTGCGGCAGTATCTCGATTCTTGCCATTGTTCCATGCATCCGCACCCGTACCTGATGAAATCCCAGTTCCAGCAGCAGCTGCTCCGCCCTGTCGATCATAGTCAGTTTTTCCGGTGTTATCTGCTCTCCGTAGACAAACCGGGATGCCAGACATGCAAAAGACTGCTTGTCCCACGTCGGCAGTCCGGCCTGCCTGGATAATATACGGATTTCCGCTTTCGTAAGTCCCGCTTCCCGCAGCGGGCTGAAAACACCAGCTTCTGCCACAGCCAGCTGTCCCGGACGGTAATCATTAGCATCATCGGCGTTTGAGCCTTCTGCCACGCAAAATATCCCCTCTTCTTTTGCTGCCTGGATGATCACCTGCATCATTTGCTGCTTACACAGATAACAGCGGTTTTCCGGATTCTGCGCAAAACCTGAGACCTCCAGTTCATCCACCTGACATACGGTCTGCCGGATCCCGTACCGTGCACAGAACTGTCCGGCTTCATCTTCTTCCCGCTTAGGAAAAATACGGGATTTTATCGTAACTGCAAGCACACCGCTGCCCAGTACATCGTACGCTGTTTTTAATAAAAACGCAGAATCCACACCGCCAGAAAACGCAACCGCCAGACGGACACGCACTGCCAGACTCTGCTTTAACTGTACCAGTTTCTGATTGATTCCCGGTTCCTGATTACGTTCCTGTCTCTGATTCATATGGAACTCCTGATATATTCCAAAGCCGACACTGCCGCATTCGCACCATCAGAGACCGCTGTAACTACCTGCCGCAACGCCTTTGTGCGCACATCACCTGCCACAAAAAATCCGGCTGCGGACGTAATGCCGGTCTCGTCTGCAATCACATAACCTCCATCATCCAGTTCCACCACTCCCCGCAGCGTTTCTGTCTGCGGCTGCATACCGACTGCCACAAATGCTCCATTGACCGGAATCGACCTGCCGTCTTTTAATTCCAGCGCCGTTACTGTCTGTTCCCCGACAATTCTGGATGGTACCGCGCTCGTCAGTATTTCCACATTGTCTTTCTCCCGCAGCTGCTGTACAAAAGAGTCAGCGCCCCGAAACTGCTCCCGCCGGTGAATCAGATAGACTTTCTCACATAAGTCAGACAGATACAGGGCATCTCCCAGCGCAGTATCTCCGCCTCCAATTACCGCTGTCTCTTTTCCCCTGTAAAACGCCCCGTCACAGACTGCACAATAGGAAACCCCTTTTCCGGCAAATTCCTCTTCCCCGTCAACTCCTAAGTGACGATGTGCCGCACCCGCACAATAAATGACCGCTCTGGCATCTATCGTCTGTCCCTGATCCAGATGCACGCTCCAGCCATTCTCTTTTTTCTGAAAAGACACCGCTGTACCTTCCTGAAACTGTACGCCCAGCCCCTCTGCATGTTTTAAAAACGCTTCACCCAGATCGAAACCGTTAATCCCGGCAAGTCCCAGATAGTTATCCACCTGATCACTTTCCGCAATCTGTCCGGTGCCACGATATTCCTTTTCTATTACAAGCGCGCTCAGCCCCGCCCGTTTTGCGTACACTGCCGCACTCAGTCCTGCCGGACCGCTTCCTATGATTAATACATCCAACTGTTGATCCATCTGCCATCCCTCATTTCTAATTCTCTGATTCTTTAATTCTCTGATTCTTTCATTCTCTAATAAAAAAAACGATTTCTTAATAGCCTGCATCTGCTGCAGAATATTGATATACCGTTTTTAACTGCTTCTGCATGATTGTATATAATCCCATGCATTCGTTTCGTTTTCTTTATTATATTCAATTCCATACTTATTATAGA
>CANTHI010000132.1 GCA_947653505.1 uncultured Eubacterium sp. | reverse complement strand
CGGATGATTTGATGTTATTGACTGTTTAGTTCAAAAAAATTTAGAGATTGTAAGTCCGCCTCATCTATGTTAGAATAGTGTCACTATTTTCCAGTCCTTCCAATATTCATTATATTTATATATATAAGGAAACGACAGGAATCAGACAACGCAAACAGTCAGAGCAAAGGAAAGGAACAGAATTTATGAAAAAACGATTTGCAGCAGTGCTGCTGTCTGCCTGTCTGGCGCTTGGGCCATGTACAGGATATCTGCCGCCTGCTTATGGAGCGCAGCAGGATGCCGTACAGACAGACGTGGGACAGAGCAGACTGGAGGTGGAAGTTGTATCTGCACAGATACTTCCATATGAAGGTAATGTGACGGTAGAGATCAGGGATGCTGGCGGAAGAAGTGAGACAAAGACGCTGACCGTTGCAAAAAATGCGTCTGCCGTGGCAGGCTTTGCGGTAGCGCAGGGAGATTACACAGTCAGTATACGGGCGGAAAAATTTGCCAGCTATACACAACAGGTTCACGCCGAAGCAGGCTGGACCCATAAAATCAGGGTCTGCTCCGCGCAGATAGAAAATGGCGGCAGCGCTGTACCAGGATGGCAGCGGGCAGGTGACGTGGATGGAGACGGTGATGTTGATGAGGACGACTCCAAAGCGCTACAGGATGCCATACGGGCGGGAAAAAATGACGCAGCCTGTGATCTGAACGGGGATGGCAAAACAGATCTGGCGGATTTGAACTTTCTTGTACAGAGCAAAGATGAGTTACAGGAGTCATCTGTTGAAAAATTATGGACCGCAGATCCGGCGGCAGTTGTGGCGGAAAATGGCACGAAGCTGGCGGATGGTTCTGGATTTGAGGCTCTTTTTCAGGAAGAAGGCAGCGTAAAGCTGCAAAATGCAGACGAAGGCGTCATTTCAGAAACCAGTCCGGTAGAATTTTCGATCGCACTGTCAGATGGTCTGGCGCAGCAGGCGCCAATACTGGGAGGTATGACGATCCAGGCGCCGGAGTACACGGACGGGTCCGGCACAGTCAGCCAGATTGCAGATGGTACGGTAACGGTTGAATATTTCGATGAGGATGGAGCGGAAAAAACCCTCCAGATTCCATTGCGGGAAAACCAGGAGCCTGCATCACTTGCAGCAGTTTCGTTACGGGAAAACAGGCGTGAGCTGACTACGGAACCGGATGGGACACTAGTGCTGGATTTTGGCGGACAGATCGCGGTAAAACGGGTTACTGTGCGGATTACCGGAACGACCAGAAAAGAGCAGAAGCTGGTGGAGATTGCAAAGGTGACTTTCGTCAACAATATGCAGGACCACATTCCTGCTCCGCAGCTGGACATTCCGTCCATTCTGTCTGTTACATCTGGCAGTAAAATGCTGGCTGTAACATGGAGTGCACAGAAAAATATTACCGGCTATGAGCTGCAGATATCCGGACCTGTGAAAAATCAGACGGATTCAGAGATTATTGCCGTTTCGGATACGTCCTGTCAGGTTTCTTCGATTAACCAGAAAAATCTGATAAATTACAGGGACTACACACTGAAAGTGCGTTCTGTCAACGGTGACTGGAGAAGTCCGTGGTCAGAAGAAAAGACGGCAAGACCACTGCCGCAGGCCAAACCGGCGCCGCCGGATCATGTGACGGCTGCAGGCGGATACCGCAGCGTGACCGTATCCTGGAAAGATATGGATGATTCGGACGGATATATGGTCTATTATAAAGAAAAAAACGCGGCGGAATACGAGCCTGCGGTCAAAGGATTTGTCCAGACGAAAGAAGGGACGGGAAGGCTGCATGGAACAAGCTATACGATCCACGGATTAAAAGAGCATGTGCCGTACCTTGTCTATGTGATCAGCTGGAATGAATTTGGCTGGAGCGGCCAGTCACTGGCATCGGAGGTATCGACCCGCTCGGAAGCGGTTCCAATCCTGCCGTCGTACAAGCTGTTAAATACACCGCAGGGTACAGGTGTGAAGACGGCGCATATCAAAGACGCGGTGATTGGTGGCAGTGATGCCAGCATGGTAAACAGCTCTCTGGATAAAGTGAAAAACAGCGGACTGGGCCTTGTCGATCACGATTATGCGTCTTACTGGAGCAAGGTGGACTGGGATGATGGTGTAAAATACCCGGCTGCAACAAAGGGTATGACCATCACACTGGATCAGGAATACCGGATGAATTATTTTGCGTTTGCAGCGGCAGATCAGAAAAATGGTTTTGATCTGGTGCGGGTAGAATACTGGAACCAGACAGATGCGAAAAATGGAAAAGTGACCGGTGCGCGTCTGCTGGAAAAATACGATGTCAATGAAAATCCGTACTATATTGTAAAACTGGATCAGGCAGTCAGCGCTGATAAAATCAAACTGAATATCGGCCGCTCTTATGTAAGAGCCGAGATGAAGGTTGCAGAGATCCGGTTTTATTATTATGATTCTCTGGAAGATGAGATTATGGCGCTGTATACGGATGATATGCATACGACATTGCGATCAGACGTTACAGAGCAGACGATCAAAGAGCTGGAGAAGCGTCTGAATACGAGGGATTCGGAAAGTAATGAACTGCATCCGCTTTATGCAGAGCTGGCACTGGAGCTTCAGACAGCAAAAGAAATACTGACGACGGGGCTGGACGCGGCTTATGTGGTCCATCCGCAGATTACGACAAAAAAAGACGGTCATCTGGGATTTGGCGGGCTGAATGCATGGCAGCCGCTTGGAAAGACGGCCTATGCTGGTGAAGAGCTGCTTGTATTTGTCGGACATCCGAATAAAAGAACGGGTGACGCGGCGCAGCTTCAGCTTGTATTTACCCAGCAGCATGCGGAGTCGTCCGCTCTGGCGCGTTCCGTTTCGCTGCGGATTGGCAGAAACAGGATTACGGTTCCAAAGCTTTCGGATAAAGACGTCGAGCATGGCGGGCAGATCTATGTGGCATACACTGGAAATAATGATTCCGATCAGTACGCGGTGCGTATCAGTGGCGGCAGTTCCATTCCGGTACTGGATCTGTATGGCAAAACCGGAACCGGACGTACAGAGGCAATCCGTGCTTATATACAAAAGCTGGAGGAGCACACAGCTTCCCTGGAAACAGCACATGACAGTGTACATACGAAATATACGGACAAAAAATATGATGCCAGAAACTGTATTCTGAACGCGACGGATATTATGATGGAGCAGATGATGTATTCCCTGCCGGCTTCACAGGTTCTTGACAGTATCGGTAAGGGGATCAGTCTGGATGCGAAGACAGCGCAGCTGGAAAAATCCCTGCAGTCGATGGAAGATATGATGACGCTGTTTTACCAGCATAAAGGACTGAGTGATCAGGCGGGGACAGAAAACGGAAATAATGCGCTGCCTTCCAGCCATCTGAATATCCGGTATATGCGGATGTTTGCGGGAGCTTTTATGTATGCGGCAGGAAATCATATCGGGATTGAGTGGGATTCTGCGACGCTGGCAGGCGCAGCGAAGAGCTGGAACAGCTTTGGATGGGGCATCGCGCATGAGATTGGCCACAATATCAATCAGGGCTGTTACGCGATTGCAGAGATTACAAACAATTATTTTGCGCAGCTGATGAGAAAGATTGCAAACGGAACGACCCGCTTTTCTTACGATCAGGTATACAAAAAAGTAACCTCCAATGCAATCGGACGTTCTTCCAACGTCATGACGCAGCTGGCTATGTACTGGCAGCTGTATCTGGCATATGGCAGTGAAAAAAATGACGGGCGTAAATATGACAATTACAAAGAACAGTTTGACAACCTGTTCTTCGCAAGAGTTGACACTTATGCCAGAAATCCGGAAAGGGCGCCGAAGGGCGGAGTCAGCTTAAACGGAGGGACGGACCAGAATCTGATGCGGCTTGCGTGCGCGGCTGCGGAAAAGAACATCCTTACGTTTTTCGAACGGTGGGGAATGGTACCGGATACGGCGACAAAGACCTACGCAGAAAAATTTGATGAGACAGAAACCAAAGCTATTTATTATGTTACGGATGCAGTCAGGGATTATCGGATTGATCACAAAGACAGCGAACTCTCAGACACCATTCTGGACAAGGATGTGGTAACAGCCTCTGTCAGCGCAGAATCTGACGCAGTCACCATTACGATGCGCACGGACAAAGATCCGGAGCTGATTCTGGGCTATGAGATCATCCGCAGCATGACAGGCAACGGGAAAAAAGAGTCCACAGTAATAGGCTTCCAGCCGTCTGGCAGCGCGTCATCCGCGGTATTTACAGATCATGTGCGTGCAGTCAATAACCGCGTGCTCTCCTACGAAGTACGGGCCGTTGATCAGTTTTTAAATTATTCAAAGGCAGCAGATGCAGGTTCTGTAAAAATACAGACAGACGGTGTACTGGACGCGTCAGACTGGACGATCGTGGAAACGAACCTGATTTCAGACGATGATACACTTAAGGACCGTGACACAGACGATCCGGACAGCGGCTATGACGCAGACTATCCGGACCGCGTGGGAGCGGAAAAAGTAAGCAGTATTTCACGGCTGACTGACCTTGATAAGACAGACGCAGGCACTTATCACGAGTCGGCAGCCCAGGTGGCTGGGACGGCTTTCATTACGATCGACATGCACCGTACGGAAGCAGTGACTGCTTTGAAATATCAGGGCAGCAGCATCGATTCCCTGACCGTGGAGGTCAGTCAGGACGGAGAGGACTGGCAGAAAGTAAAAAAAGACGATACAGGGTTACAACATGCAAAAGAAAGCGAAGCGGCCATGATATGGTTTGACGCGGTAAAAGAAACAGAACGTCAGAACTGGATCGGTACTTATGATGCCAGATATATCCGGCTGACACTGCAAAAATCCAGTCCTGCGGTCATCCGGGAGATTGAAATCTGCGGTCCGTCCGGAGACAATCTGGAATTTTTAACGACAGAAGGCCGTCCGGCTGTGGGCGTCTTAAAGGAAAACTATAAATATGGAAACGATGCGGAAGATGTGATTCCGAAAGACGCTCTGGTCTTTACCGGAACATACAAAGGAAACCCAGCCTATAATGTAGTCCTTTTGTATGATACACAAGGAAATGTGATTGGAGCAAAAGACAATAAAGTCCATGCAAATCAGGTTATTTTTGCACCCGATCCAAAAGACGGGAATCTGGGTGAGACATCCGAAGGCACCTGGGTCTACTACGTAGAAAAGGAATACTGGGATGCGGCGGCGGTTCAGAGTCTGCAGGGCGTGCGGGGAGAACTGTACCGTGTGGATGATGCACAGATAATGGAAGCAGAAATGGAAGCAGAACGCGTTGTCAGCGATACACAGGTGATTCAGATTCCGTCTGAGTTAGGGGAGATCACTCTGACAGGAAGTAAGTTTTAAGAAGTCAGGGACAGTAAGTTTTTAATTCAGAAAGTCATTGGACAGTAAGCTTTTAATTCAGAAAGTCAGGGACAGTAAGTTTTTAATTCAGAAAGTCAGGGAGCAGGAAATCTAAAATTTTTTGGAGCAGATTTTTTGGAGCAGATTGTTTATGGAGGGCATATGCAAAAAGTATATGTAAAAGTATATGAATAAGATAAAAAAATTTATTTTTACCCTGCTGTCAGTCTGTATGATTCTGCCTGCTCTTTCGCCGCATCCGGTATTTGCGGATGCGGGCGGAGAGCTTGTGGCAGGAGAGCAGAAGATCACGGTGACGCTCAGAAAGCCGCAGGAGGAACCGGAAGCAGTTACCTCCGTGCGGTTCTGGCTGACCGTTTCCGTGCTGGAAGGACAGATGCAGCAGCCATCGTTTGAATTTTTAAAAGAAAACAGCCAGAGCCCGCAAAGCGGAGTCCGGAGTGCGGCGGTAAGCGGGCAGGACGGCAGTTATCTGATCGATATTATAATGTCTGAAAAAAAGGATCAGGATATTTTTGAGGGAGGAGATCAGGCAGTGATCGGTACATTAAACCTGCATCCTTCCAGCAAGGCTTTCCGCATACAGGCAGCATTTGCCGGTGCACCGTCATCCGGGAGTACACAGCCGGTCCTGCACTATATCAGTGGTACGGGGTATTCCATGCAGACGGTTCCGGTCTTAGGGACAGCACCAGTGATCTGTACAGATACAGCATCTGATATACCGTCTGAGCCGGACGGGCCATCGGCGCCAGATACACCGTCTGGACCGGATGGGCCATCGGCACCGGATCAGCCGTCCATACCAGATTTGCCGCTGGTACCAGGCTATCCGGTCACACCAGACCAGCCATCGGTACCGGGCAATCCGGTGACTCCATCGACACCGGTCACTCCGCCGGCACCGGATCAGCCGTCCGGACAGCCGGAGCCGTCTGAGCCGGACACGACGCAGCCGCCGGAGGAAACACAGGTGTTTCAGAAACAGGCAGCGCCAAAGCTAAAGCTTTCCGCAAAAAACAAAAGCAGCAGGGTTTCTTTTCAGTGGAACCGGATAGACGGGGCTGACGGTTATCAGATTTACCGCTATGAAGAAGACACGAAACGATATACCAGGGTAAAGACAATTGCCAGTGCAAAGAAAACTTCTTTTTCAAAAGAAATGGAATATGCCGTGACCTATACATTCCGCCTGCGTGCATACCAGACAGCGGCAGACGGCAGCAGAATTTACGGAAAATTCAGTCCGTCTGTAAAGATTACAACGGCACCGGACAAAGTGACAAAGCTGTCTGTAAAAGAACGCAAACCTGCGAAGGCCGCGCTGGCCTGGCAGCCGTTTGCAACAGCAGACGGCTACCAGATTTATCGCAGCACAAAGAAAAACGGGACTTATACCCGTCTCAAAACATTGAAAAACGCTGAAACGGCAAACTATTCCAAAATCAGCCACAAGCGCGGCAAAACTTATTATTATAAAGTGCGGGCGTATACAGAAGGGGCTGACGGGGTACGCAGATATGGCAGCTTTAGCAGTGTGAAAAAGCTGACAGTCCGGTATTAGCAGTATGAAAAAGCTGACGGTATGGCATTAGCAGTGTGAAAAAGCTGACAGTCCGGCATTTGCGGTATGAAAAAGACATACGGTAATCTGAAATGAAATCCGCTAAATTACACGGATGGGGGGTGGAGCAGACGGACTGCATGAAAAAATGGAAGTCATCAGATCTGGCCGGACAGTTTTTACGTGTATGGAGACTGAGTGTTCCGGCTATTCTGACACAGATCACAGCGATTGTGATGCAGTATATTGACTCTGCGATGGTAGGGCGCCTCGGGCCGCAGGCTTCTGCAGCTATCGGACTGGTAGCCAGCAGCACGTGGCTGATGAACAGTTTTATTATGGGAATATCGGCTGGATTTTCTGTACAGGTTGCCCATTATATCGGCGCAGGTGCATGTGCGGAAGCAAGAAAAGTACTAAAGCACGGTCTGGCCGCAGGGCTTGCAGTCTCAGTACTGCTGCTGGGCGCGGGAGTAAAAATCAGCGGTTATCTGCCGTACTGGCTGGGCGGGGAGAAAGAAATTGCCTCCAATGCCTCTGCTTATTTTCTGGTATTTTCGCTTGCATACCCGTTTATGCAGATCAATTCTCTGGCTTCTGCCTGCCTGCAGTGCAGTGGAAATATGGTAACGCCCAGCGCGCTGAATGCGTCCATGTGTGTACTGGACGTGGTGTTCAATATGGCTTTTATTCCAAGACTGGGTGTGCTGGGAGCAGGGATCGGGACGGGTCTTGCTGGAGCAGTCGTTTCTATGGCCATGCTCTGGAACTGCTGTGTCCGCTCAGAAAAGCTGCGCCTGAGGCGGAGGGAACGATGCCCGCTGGATCGGGGCATCTTACGGCGTGCGCTGAAAATCGGTCTGCCGGTGGCAGGACAGGAGCTTGCCATGTGCAGCGCGATGGTAACATCTACCCGTATTATCGCACCGCTTGGTACGACAGCAATCGCAGCCAATTCGTTTGCCGTTACGGCAGAAAGCCTTTGCTATATGCCAGGATATGGGATCGGCAACGCCGCTACCGCACTGGTAGGGCAGTGTATGGGCGCGGGAGATCATAAGCTCGCAAAGCGGTATGGAAATATCGCGTTGTTTTTAGGCGCATTTCTGATGACAGTAACTGGTGTGCTGATGTGGCTTTTATGTCCGCTTGTATTTCGCATGCTCACACCATCCGCGGAGGTACAGGGACTGGCCGCAGAAGTACTGCGGATTGAACTGTTCGCAGAACCGCTGTTTGCTATTTCCATTGTGGCATCCGGTGTATTGCGCGGGGCAGAAGATACGCTGATCCCTGGTATTCTGAATCTGCTCAGCATCTGGGTGGTGCGCATCGGATTATCCCTGATTCTGGTGGGACAGCTGGGACTGCATGGCGTGTGGGTTGCAATGGCAGTGGAGCTTTGTGTGCGGGGACTGCTTCTTTGGGGGAGGCAGAAAATTTTCTGGAGGAGATATGGGGAGAGGGAATCTTCCCCATAGGCGCGAACTTAAGAGCATATGCAACAATTTACATTAAAGTGTTGCGTATTGTCTATGCGGACGCCGGATGGGAGGCGGTGATCTGTCTGCCTGTGACTTTTCCAGAATGCAAGAAGTTCTAAGTATTCTGCATCCAGACTATGGTACCGGACGGGTGCGACACCTGGTTCGCTTCTGGCTCCGCCAGCAGCTAAAGGTGCCGCTTCGGCTT
>CANTHI010000131.1 GCA_947653505.1 uncultured Eubacterium sp. | reverse complement strand
GTATAGTTACTATAAAAATAATTGGACTATTTTTGATCATATTTACCGAAATAGTATAAAAATGTATGAAGTATGTAGAAAAGTGTAGACAAAAATAGTTTTTTATATTAATATAAAGTTGGTATTTTTATATTAATAGTAGGATCTGATAGTTTCTGGAGAACTGTATGTGAATCATGAAAATGATTTGCACTCAGTTTTTAATGTACAATGGAGGACTTTTATGGAAATTATAGAACAGACAAACCGGACGATTCTGTTTGATGTGGTAAATCCGGAAGTGTTTAATATGTTCAATATTATGTCGGATGTAGACGAAAATTCAAGAAGTCTTACGGATGAGAAGGTTGCTGAGATTAACGATGCTCTTCTTGTAAAAAATTTTGATGATTTTTTAAAAAAGTTCCAGCCGACGATTTACAGTTATTTTGATCAGGAGCGGGGGATGGTTTATGAACTGACAAAGCCTGCCGGTATTCCGGATCCGCTGGTGAAAAAAATAGTGATTGACCGGAGCAATACATTTTTAAAAATGTTTATTTCCATTATGGACAGCAAAAAGGCGTCCGGCGCAACCAATGCCGCGTTTAATTATGAAAAAGTAACAGAAATGCTGGCGCCTCACAGGACACTTAAAGAGATTAAAAAGCTGAAAAAAGATATTTCCTATCTGGAAAATAAAAACGCGGAGTTTGAGAGTGATTCGCCAGCCAAGCAGGATGCCGTGTTAAAGTTAAAGTCCAGACTGGACCGTACAAAGAAATATTATAATGAGACGGCATCGCAGCTGACGCTGATGCTGGGAATGATTAAGGATAATCTGGATACAGCGGTGCGGGCATCTGAAAAAGGGATTACAGAGTTCCATCCGGCGCTTCCGGTATTTAATGAAAAAGCGGAGATTGTCGCGCTGCAGGTATCGGATCATCCGGCCGGACTGCTGACGGATAAAGGAAGCAGGGAAGGAAGCAAAGAAGAAAGCACTGCGCTTGCAAAGTCTGGAAAGGCAGAGCTGGCAACGGCTTCGGGTGCGCCGAAGAAGGAAAAGATCAGCTATAAGGATCTGTCCATTTCTGTGATTGAAGATCAGTACAATGAAACAATGCGTGAGCTTTATGCTTCGGTCGGACAGGAGTACGATGAGGAGACGGCTGCGTCTTCCCTGTCCAGAGAGCTGATTGTGGCGGCGTTTACTGATAAGATGCCGGACAAGCTGATTGCGATGGATATCAATGATAAAGTAGAGCTTTACAACAAATATTCGGCGATTAATACGAGCTGGCAGAAAGCATTTATCCGTACGGCCAAGCTGTTAATCGAAAAGATCTTAAGTGTGAAGGCGTTTTTTGACCAGTATCAGCCGAAATCGCCGATGATGCGCCCATCCATGCTGATTGTCAATGCCAGTATGGATGAGATTCTGGAAGAAAAAAATCTGGAAAATCTGAAAAAGTATCTGGAGACAGTGAATAACAAGTCAGATTACAGCAATACGATCTGGTTTGGGATTGTTCCGAATATAGAATATTCGGAGGACAGGGAAATGGATCTGGATGAAGATACGATGCGTCAGTTCGGTTATACCGGAGATCTCGACACGGGAGTTACCCTTGTGCCAACACCGGTATCGGATCTGCAGTTTTTGCTGGATGCGATTAAGGATTACCGGATACAGGTATTTTTCTCGTTTGAGGCCAGCGAAGATACGACTTTTCTCAAACTGGCGACGCATGGTATGGATCAGTATATGGAAAATACACAGGATCTGGAAAATGCGGATTACAGCAGATACGCGATTCCGTGTCTGCCGAATTTTACAGTCATTCCAAGCAATAAATCGCGTGTGGTACTTGGTTCCAAAGCGATCCGCCATGAAGATGGCAGACTGGAGTTTTCCAAAGACAGGGATGATTTTATGAAGTTCTGGATCTATGGTGTTTACATCGGCGCTGCATATGTGGCGGCAGGGATTGTGGCGGCTTACCAGTGTCCGAATTTTCTGTCATCAAAGTTTGCCGGAAAAGTAAAAAAGGAATATCCGGGCGTCCGGTTTGATATTGAAGCCGGAGATAATGCGCTGACTGTAACGACGACGATGCCAAAAGAAATTGCGGGATATACGGCTGAGACAAAAAGTGTCATCAATGAACATAAATATGGCTTTGTATTTTCATCTGATAAAAACCAGCTCAATGGCAATTCGATCAATCTGATTACCGTATATAAATCCCGCTGCATGAATGAGAGTAAAAATGGCGGGTTTGAGAGTATTTTCAGAGAAACGACACGTACCTATCTGTACCGGATGATCGGCGCCATGACGAGTGATTATAAAAAAGACAGGATCGACCGGATCTTTGAATCCGGTGGAAAGGTAAAAGAGTGGCAGCTTTCTCCCAATTATGCCAATTCGATTTTGCGCGAAGGCGATGGCATAGAAAAGGGTGACTGCAACGATACCACTTATAACATAGAGATTAACTTTGCGGGAGTTTCTGAGAATATGGAGCTTCAGATCAATACAGATTAATGGGCGGGTTCTGGCCTGTTAATAAAATTAGAAAAATGAATAACATTAAAAAAGGAGGTTTGATTCATGGCGTACAAAATTGTGATTGCTGATGTAACAGAGCTGAGCGAGGAGATTATTGATGTGACTTTTAACTCCAAAATCCCGGAAGATTCTTTCGCGAGATCTTCAGACATTGAGGCTGAGCTGGTCATTCATGGAAAGGTTTCCTTTGATGCGGACAAGCTGTTTATGCGTGATGCGGCAAAGAGTATGGCGACATGGGCTTTGGTAAAACCGGAAAGTGCAGATGCTTACAAGAAAGTAACGGTAGAGTATCAGCATGCAACGGCACCGAGGAAATACGAATTTTCCCATGCGTTTGTAGTAGCTTATCATGAGAAATTTACCAAGACGGATGGTGAGTTTGAGCTCATTGTAAAGCAGAAGAAAGACAGGATTGACGGCGTAGTCATCGAATAGCAGCGGGCTGTCTGGCAGATGATTGCATCGGATCACGAAAAAGAAAAGGCGTGCAGCTTTGTACGCCTTTCTGAAAATACATGGGAGAGCATATGAAAAAAAACCAGATCGCCGGCAGATGTGTTTTGGCATGTGTTTTTATATATCTGCTGATTCAGATTTATTATTTGTGCAGGGATATTTTACCTTCAGCAGAAAAGGAGTCGTGGAGAGATTTTGTCTGTCTGTTTTTGATACAGTCTGTGTTTCTTGCAGTCTGTATTTTTGCAGTTTTCATCTGCCTTTTTGTGCAGGAGTTCAGACGGCGTCTGACGTCACCGTTTGAAGCGCTGCTTCTGGTCGATAAGGAAGGAAAGGTGAAAAAGGAATTGCTGCTGCAGGAGCGGCAGTCATTTCTGATTACGGGTGCGAAAAACGGAAAAGAGGTATGGATTGATAGTATACAGGATCCGGATTCGGACAGATATCTTTATGGGGTGTGCAATCTGGTCAATGGCTGCTGGTACCTGGAAGTGATGTCAGAAAAGCGTCCGATGGGATTAAGGCGGGGTGCGGAGAATATGGTATACAGATTAAAGGAAGGCATGCTGTACCAGCTGACTGCATCCGATGTCATTTATGCGGATACGTATAAAATTGTAATCAAAGAACAAAATCTGGAGGGGAAGAATGGGTCTGATTCGTTGTGAAAATGGCCATTTATTTAGTGAAAAAAAGTATGGCAATGTGTGTCCGTACTGTAATACAGCCGTTCACAAAAACAGCAGCAAGGAGGAGGATCCTCTTGGAAAGTACAGTGATGTTGTATATCTGAACGATCTGGAAGTTCTAAAGCCTGTAACCGGATGGCTGGTATGTCTGGAAGGGCCTTCCAGGGGCAGGGATTACCGGATCATCGCGGAAAAAAATTTTATCGGACGTGCTGGTGATATGGAAATCCGGATTATCGGCGACCACACAGTCAGCCAGAGAAATCATGCGATTATAGTCTATGATCCGGAAAAAAACAGGACCATGCTGCTGCCGGGCGATTCGCAGGGACTTGTTTATATCCTGGATGAGGAAGACAACTGGGATGCGGTCTATGAACCGCGTATGATGGAGGCTGGAGACCGGATTAAAATCGGACAGAGTGTTTTTATATTTGTACCGCTATGCGGGGAAAACGATGGATTTGTATTTAATTGGAAAGAGAATGAATAGACGTGCAGGAAGCATACAGGATCGGAAACGCCCAGTCCATTGGCTCCTATCAGATACAAAGCAGCTACTTTGCATCGGGTTGTCCGGACGGAGGGTGTGCAGGTGTACTGGCAGATGGAACGGCAGATCACATCAACGGCAGAAGATGTGCGGTTCTTGCGGCAGAGGCATACATGCGCGCATTCGCATCTGTGCCGCGGGAAGCAGTGTTTCCGGCTTTTTTTGACGCGGTAGCCACAAGGGTGCTGCGGGATATGCGGGAGATCATCTATCTGGGAAAAACGCCGCATCTGTCTGTCAGCTGTCAGTGGATCAGGGACAGAGAGCTGTTCTATTACTCGGTAGGCAGCAACCATTGTTTTTTATCAGACGGCAGCAGTTATCAGCTTTTAAACGACGCATACGGAAGGATTCATTTTGAAAAAGGTATGACAGCAGGGATGATTTCCCGTGGCGTATGGGAAGCGTTAAATGAAAAGGAAATGCTTTCTTATCTTGGGAAAAGAGAACATCCATACGATAAGGCACAGCGGATGCTGCTTGGCGTAAAAGAAAAGAATAAAAAAATGGCGGGCACAGCTGCCATTCTGCTAATAGAGGGTTGTTTATGAGAAACTTAAACAGTAAGCTGGTCATGGACTTTATCTCGGAGCAGGGATACGATACGGTTGAAAAAACGTATGTAGCGTATACCCCGCTGGAAAATTATGTCTGTATGGCTGTGGCGGAAAGCTATGACAATGAGACAGAGGTAAACAGTGCACAGCTTGCTGTAGAAGCCGTACTGACGGCATTTGAAAGAAAACCGTCGCTAAAGCAGCTGCAGGAATATATCTGGTATGCCAATGAGCAGGTGCTGCTGCACAGCACCCGCAGCAGACTGAAGGTCAGCATTACGGTGCTTGTGTCAGATTATACAAGAATGCGGTATGCATACTGCGGAAATACGAGGCTTTATATTTTATATGAGAATATCCTGACCCATACGAGCAGGACACAGACCCGGTACCAGCAGCTTCTGGACGCTGACAGAGAGGATGAGCCGGATCCGGAAGAAATCCATAATTTAACAGAATATCTGGGAAGGCAGAGACATGTACGGCCCTTTATATCCAAAACAATGGAGCTTACCGAGGGTTCTACCATCTTATTTGCGACAAGCAATCTCTGGGGACGCTTATCGGAGATCGAGATTCTGGACGCTTATGAATATACGAAGACGGGCAGGGAGTTCCTGGAGATTTTACAGGAGCTGCTGCTGAGCCTGCAGGAAGAGTACGATCAGAGAATGGGCAGTTTTACGGCTGCATTTCTGTACGTAGAAAAGAAGTTTCAGGAGGATATTCAGAAAAAGAAGAAAAAAAAGAGGATGATCTGGATGACGATCCTGATCCTGACAGCGGTTGTTTTCATTGCCAGTATCGTGATACTTACGATCCGTGCGCTGGACCGCAGTAAAATCAGGGAAGTTAAAAGGCACGATGAACGGGGTGTGCGTTATCTGGAATATACCAATTATATGAAAGCGCTGACAGAATATGAACAGGCCGTAAAGCAGGCGGAGGGACTGAGTCTGAATAACTGGCAGTATATAGAAGAAAAACAGGAGCTGCTGGAAACGGTCACAGACAGGGAAGCGATTCTTTCCATGTATCAGGAAGCCGAAACGGCTTTTCTGGGCGGTGAATATGAGCAGGCCGGGAAGCTGTATGAACAGATCCGGAAAGAAGCAGTGTATCAGGGATTTGACGCGCTTTCTGCGGACGCCGGCAAAAAAGTGGAGACGATTACCATCCGGATGCAGATTTTACAATATATATCACTGGGAGATATGTACAATTCCACAGAAGACTATGAGGAAGCGCTGTTTCAGTATAACCGTGCCTTAAATGAACTGGCAAAGATGATAGATCTCGAGCTGCAGGGAGACGTACAGGCAAAAATATTTGCAATCCGCCAGAAGCAGAAGGAGAGCAGTCAGGCCAAAGAAGCAGCAGAGCAGGAGGCTGCGCAGCAGAAAGAAGAAGCTGCGGCGGCAGAAAAGGCAGCAGCGGCTGACCGGGCGGTTATTAAAATCAATACGTATATCGTAAGCGCGAACAATGCGCTGGAAGAAGGGCGTACGAAACGGGCCAGAGAGCTGTATAAGCAGGCGCTGGCGCGCTATAATAAATTTACCGGTTCCAGTGAAGATGCAGATCAGCTCTACAAAGATATTTCGGCGCTCGGGCAGGCCATTACGGAAGCAGAAGTTAAAGCCATAGAGGAAGCGCAGGAGGAGAAGCTGGCGCAGGCGGCAAAGTATGCACTTGAGGCAAAGGAGGCAGCAAGGAGCGGAGATACCGCAAAGGCCAGGGAGCTGTATGAAGATGCGCTGGATGTATACCGGGATCTGAATATCTGGGACGAGCGCGCGGAGGCCGTCTATGATGCGCTGGATGAGATGTCGCAGGTGGCACTTCCGGATGGCACGCAGGGACAGGATACCGGGCAGCAGGGTATACCAGAAGATGCAGGGCAGCAGGGAACGCCAGAGGATGCAGGACAGCAGGGAACGCCGGAAGATGCAGGGCAGCAGGCAGCCGGATAAACAGAAGGATAAAAAGACAGCGGAAAGATTATGAAAAGATAGTGGGAAATCCTGATAAGAATAGTGGAAAGATCCTGAAAGGATAGCGAAAAGGTTAAAGAAAGGATAGTGGAAAGATAAAGAAAGGATTCTGAAAGAATAGCGGAACGATAAAGGAAAGAGCAGGAATAGTGAAAAGATAAAGGAAGGATCCTGAAAGAATAGCGGAACGATAAAGGAAAGAGCAGGAATAGTGAAAAGATAAAAAAAGGATCCTGAAAGAATAGAGGAAAGATAAAAGAAAGAGCAGGAATAGCGAAAAATAAAGGAAGGATCCTGAAAGAATAGAGGAAAGATAACGTAAGAATAGTGGAAGGATGGTGTAGCATGACAGATGGAGCATAGAAAGGAGCTGTTAAGATCCAGAATCGCGCAGATTCAGGATCCCATACAAAAGAGGCTGCTGCAGGATGTACTGGTCGACGTGTTTGGAGCGCTGCTGGATTACAGCGAAGAGAGCTTTGCGCGTCTGGAGAAAAAGATCGATGCGGAACGGTCCGATCCGGATATCCATTATGCCATCTATACCGGAGTCTGTAAAAAAGACGGGCTGGACGATGCAAGCCGCAGTCTGTTTGAGATCCGTACAAAAGAGGAGCGGACGGCGGGGTATCTGGGTACGTTATTTCTGGCGTGTGATTATCCGACAGTACGCGGATGCCTGAAAAGGACTTTCCGCGCGAAGGTGGAGACCGATCTGGGAGAGTACCAGACGACAGTGTCGCTGTCATACTGTCTGGCGTATCAGGAAGCCTTTCACTGGCTGTACCGGCAGTTTATGGCAAATGGCAGGCAGTGGCATACGATCAACTGTCCGTTTTTATATAAAATGCTGGATATTACCGATCAGGAAGGTATTGTGCCGCAGGAGGCTGTGATTGTCAGGGTTGGAATTGACCTGGGAGAGCTTTCGGATTTTGTGATGGATGATATGACGCTTGTCTGGAATATATCGGAAGAAATGTACAGACCTCAGATAGAAGTGTCGGTAGCTGGAAATGTGTCTTATTATGTACACCGGATTCCGTGGGAGGACACTGGTGCGGGATGTCTCGCGCTGCCCGAAGGGGAGGAACTGTTTTCCGTTATTTTTTCGGAGCATGAGCTGCTGGTACGCACCAGACAGCAGGCGCATCAGCAGCTAAAGCTGCTGCATATAGAACCGATGCACAAAGAAAAGGACCATACGGCGCTGACGTATGCGACAGAGACAAACCGCAGACATCTGCGTCATGCAGACCGGCAGGCGGCTGGCCAGCCGCGCTATTTGTGGACCAAAGGGGAAATTGAGCGGATCTTAAGCTCGTATGAGACATTTCGTGATTTCGAGCTCATTGATATCTGTCCGGACCGCGCAGGAGAGATGGAAGCGGTTCCAGTGAATCCGTTTCTCAAAGTCCAGTCAGTATTCAGACAGAAAAGAAAAATAGCAGTGATCTTACATGCAAAAGACAGCACGGATATTTTCCGGTATGAAAAGATGTATTTTCTGCTGGCGGAGCTGCAGCTGTGTACAGAGGAATACGAGTGGACAGGGATACTGCAGTGAGCAGGAAATATAGGCAGACGGAGGTCCTGCAATAAGCAGTTTCATGCAGGTGAAGATGATGCGGAAAAAGGAGGGCGCAATAGTATGCGTGATAAGACGATATGACAGAAAGTAATCAGATCTGGGCGCCATATCTGACTATGCTGCAGCAGGAGGGGGATCTTAGCAGGCTGCACTATCATGTAAAAAATAACGCGGTATCTCCGTATCTGGAGCTTCTCGCAGAGAGTCTGTATGGCAATGGCACGTATGAGGATGTTAAGGTCGAAGCTGCTAAAAATGGTGAGCTTATAATAGTTTCACACGGAGT
>CANTHI010000130.1 GCA_947653505.1 uncultured Eubacterium sp. | reverse complement strand
GGCTTCCGATCTGGTTTGGCTTGATTAAAATGGCATTGGCGCATCCGTTGTGGATGCCGCGCTGCAGCCTTGTGGCATTGGTTACAAACAGATCGTCTCCGACGAGCATAATCCGTTTCCCAAGCCGTTCCGTGATTTTTTTCCAGCCGTCCCAGTCTTCTTCGTCCAGAGGATCCTCAATGGATACAATCGGATATTTATCTACCAGTTTTTCGTAATATTCGATCATTTCATCCGAGGAACGCATAATCATCTGGCCATCGGTATCAGGTGTCAGACAGTTGCAGTCTGTTTCACACATGCAGCCGTCTTTTACCTGTTCCGTGACGACGGTTGTGCCTTCGCAGGTACACTCGGATTCCTGTGTCTGGTTCTGTTCGATGATCCTGGCGTTCTGACGCAGCAGGGATTTTGTCTCTCCCGGAAAATAATACATCGCAGCGTCTTCCTGAAACAGCTCGCTCGCGGCTGCATCCATTGCAAAGGAAATATCCCGTCCTGGTTCAAAACCGGCTTTCTGGACTGCTTTCATCAGATAATCCAGCACTTGCGGCGTATTATTTAAATCCGGTGCAAAACCGCCTTCATCTCCAACGCCGGTGCTGTGCCCGTCCTGATCCAGCAGCTTTTTCAGCTCCTGATAGACTTCTGCGCACCACTGAAGACCCTGACGGATCCCGCAGGCGCCGACCGGCAGAATCATAAATTCCTGAAAATCAATACAGTTGCGGCTGTGTGCACCGCCATTTAAAATGTTCATCATGGGTACAGGGATCGTTCCCCTGCCGCAGCCTCCCAGATAACGGTACAAAGGGAGTTTTAACGCATCTGCGCAGGCTCTGGCACAGGCCATAGATACACCAAGTATGGCGTTTGCACCAAGCGAGGACTTGTTTTTGGTACCATCCAGCTCCAGCATCATTTCATCAATCCGGTTCTGCATCAGTGCATTTTTCCCGATCAGCTGTCTGGCAATTTTTCCATTTACATTAGCGACAGCCTTGCGGACACCTTTTCCATGAAAGGCTTTGTCGTTATCGCGCAGTTCTACAGCTTCAAACTGTCCGGTACTGGCACCGGAAGGAACGTCTGCGCGGCTGCACAGGATCTCTCCGTTTTCCTGGTTTTCTATGGTGACTTCTGCTTCTACCGTAGGATTTCCACGTGAATCCATAATTTCTCTGGCATACACATCAATAATTTCGAATGCTGCTGACATAATAGCCTCCTTTTCGTTCGGGTAATCTTTTTAGTCTGTTACAGTAAGGGAATGCATACTGTAACCTGTTGTATACTCTTTCCCAAAAAACAACACATCATACATGAACGGAGGATATTTTGTATGAAAGATGTTTTAAAAAACACTTGGAAAACCGGAAAAGATAGGTTATAATTGGTCTTGATGAAAAGAATCGAAGAATACTTCTGATGCTTAGAACAAAAAAAGGATGGGATACAAACATGGCGTTATTAGAAGAGTGGAAAAAAATTGTATACAATGAAAAGGCAAATAAAGGAGAGCTTCAAAAGCTTTGGGACCGGTATTTCCGACTGGAGCAGGGCGTATATGAAAAACTGCTGGTCAGTCCGGATGAAGAAGTAAAAGGAACCGTGAAAGAACTGGCAGAAAAATATAATCTGTCTATTATGGAAATGACAGGATTTCTGGACGGAATCAATGACAGTTTAAAAGAGCCGAATCCGATCGAAACAATGGAAGAAGATACGGTAGTCTCTCTTGCATTTGATAAGGAAAAGCTATATAAAAACATGGTGGATGCAAAGGCAGACTGGCTGTACAATCTGCCGATGTGGGATGATATTTTTGATCCGGAGACCAAGAAGGCATTGTATCTGGAGCAGAAAAAATCCGGTACTGTGATTGTCGGAAAAAAGATCGGACGTAATGAACCGTGTCCATGTGGCAGCGGAAAGAAATATAAATACTGCTGTATGAATAAAAACAAGTGAATCTGATAAATGAAAAACGGATAAAATAGCAGAAAAATTATGAATAAGTTTTATCGGTCTCCGGTGAACTATGGGTGATCATAGATTCATCGGAGATTTTGTCTGTATCTTCACAAGGAGGAATTAAAATAAAATCATATTTATATTTTTCCAATCTGACTTGAAATTAAATTAAAATTGATATTATAATAAGCTTTAATATATTCAAACCGGAATGATGATCTGGTAATTTGGTATACTGTCTGTATGAAAAGTACTGTCATGGCATAAAAATGCTATTCTTATTTTCAGGAAATATAAATTAATAAGAAAAAAATTAGATAAGAGAAATTGGAAAATAAGAAAAATTGGAAAATAAGAAAACTGGAAAATAAGAAAAATTGGAAAATAAGAGGAATTGGAAAATAAGAAAAATTGGAAAATAAGAAAACTGGAAAATAAGAAAAATTGGAAAATAAGAGGAATTGGAAAATAAGAAAAATTGGAAAATAAGAGAAATTGGAAAATAAGAAAAATTCGAAAATAAGAAAATTAGGAAAAATAAGAAAATTAGGAAAAATAAGAAAATTAAGAAAAATAAGAAAATTAGGAAAATAAGTAAAATTGGAAAATAAGAAAAATTGAAAATGAGAAAAATTGGAAAATAACAAAAATTGAAAATGAGAAAAATTGGAAAATAAGAAAATAAGGAAATAAGAAAAGTTAGAAAATAAAAAAATACAAAATAAAAAATTTCGAAAATAAGAAAAATAAAAAATAAGAAAAATTCGAAAATAAAAAAATTAAATAATAAAAAAATAAAAAATGGAGGAAACAGCTATGAAATTTAAAATGATTCATGAAAATTACAATGTACTGGATCTGGACAGGTCACTGGAGTTTTATGAAAAGGCTTTGGGACTTAAGGAAGTACGCAGAAAGGAAGCGCAGGACGGTTCTTTTATTATCGTCTATGTGGCGGACGGGCAGTCGGGTTTTGAGCTGGAGCTGACGTGGATGAGGGATATGGACAGGCCGTATAATCTCGGGGACTGTGAGTTCCATCTTGCGTTTCAGACCGATGATTACGAAGCTGCACACAGGCTGCATGAAGAGATGGGATGCATCTGTTTTGAAAATCCGCAGATGGGTATTTATTTTATACAGGATCCGGATGGATACTGGCTGGAAATTGTGCCGTGCCACTGATTTACTTCTTGCATGAACGACGGAAAAGTTATAAAATATGTTGTATAAGGACAAAGGCGTGAAGGAGCAAAGCACTACAGATGCAGGTGCTTAAAATATGCTTTTGAAATGTGTCCGGACATGAAGGAAAAGGAGGAATTTTATGAAATCGCGAAAGGATGGTGAGATGCATCCGAAAAAAAGAATTGCGGATGAAATTTTAAAGCAGATCGGAAGAAGTGTTCTTTTTGTATTCGTAGTTGTGGCAGTTGTTGCGATTCTTATGATGCGCTCCTCGATTGTATCCTCGCAGGAGCAGGAGCTGACACTGGAGTCGGAGGCTGCGCTGCAGGAGCTGACCGGATTTCTGGGTGGCTATGCAAAGGTTGCGCAGCAGCTGGCAGCCGATCCGGAGATTCAGGCTGTGCTGTCTGAAACAGGGGCTGGAAAACGGATTCTGGATCATGAAAAAATGGATGTAGTCCGCACATATCTGAAAAATGTGGTTGCAACAGATGCTGACAATTTTCTGGCGGCGTGGATTGCGGACAAGGATACAAGTACCCTGACGCAGTCGGATGATTATACTTCGGATGACAGCTGGGTGTTTACAGAGCGTGTATGGTATCCGCAGGTGGAAGCTGGAAAAACTGCGCTGACAGAGCCTTATCTGGATCCAAGTACCGGAAGCATGATCGTAAGCGCGGTGGCGCCGGTATATGATCCGGCAGGTACAGGCAGTCTGGCAGGTGTTGCGGGCGTGGATATTTCCCTGGACCGGATGATGGAAGTTATGAGCCATTATAAAGTCGGCAACAGCGGATCCCTGATTCTGGCTACCTCAGAAGGAACGATTGTCTACCATCCGCAGCCAGAGCTGATGCAGAAAAAAATCACGGAGCTGGATGTGTCTAAAAGTCTGACAGATGCGTTAGAGGCGGGAAAAGAAAAATTTCTAAAGTACAAGCTTGGCGGTGAAACGAAATATGGTGTTGTGGCGTTTAGTGACAGCATTGGCTATACTGTAATCAGCAGCCTTCCATTTGCGGAGTTTTACGCGGAGATTTTCTGGATGGTTTTTGCGCTGGTTGTGATTTTTATACTTGGGGTGGTACTGATTGTATTCAATATCCGCAGAAGCGCGGCAAACCTGACAAAACCGATCCTGGAGCTGAATCATACGGCACAGCAGCTGGCTGCGGGAGATCTGGATGTGGAGCTTCATAATACGGCGCAGGATGAAATCGGGGAGCTTGGCAATTCGATCGGAGAGACAGTAACACGCCTAAAGGAGTATATTGTATACATAGACGAGATCGCGCAGGTACTCGAAAGGCTTGCAGACGGGAAATTAAATATCGAATTACAGAATGAGTATCATGGCGAATTTCAAAAGATTAAGGATGCGCTTTTGAATATCTCGGATTCTATGAATGAAGTAATGGAGCACATCCTGACGAGTGCAGGAGAAGTATCTTCTGGTGCGACGGAGCTGGCACACGCTTCCCAGACTCTGGCAGAAGGTGCCGGAACACAGGCAGCCGCGATTGAAGAGCTTGTAGCAAATACAATCTCGGTTGAAGAACAGGTAAAACAAAGCCGCAAGGATGCGGAAGTATCCGCGCAGGCAGCTGGGCACGTCACGACGATGATGCAGCAGAACCAGGATAAAATGACGAAGATGATGGAAGCTGTCAGCAAGATACATGAGACTTCCCAGCAGGTAGTAGGAATTATCCAGACGATTGAAGAGATTGCGGACCAGACCAATCTGCTCTCACTGAACGCTTCGATCGAAGCAGCACGTGCAGGGGAAGCTGGCAAAGGCTTTGCGGTAGTGGCGGATGAGATCGGCAAGCTGGCGATGGAGAGCTCCAAAGCTGCCAACATGACCAGGGATTTAATCGGCGTTTCGATGGAAGAGATCGATAAAGGCAGTTCTATCGCAGCAGGCGTTATGACTTCGCTGGAAGAATCGGTACAGGCAGTCGGTGATATTAACGGGATGATCAGGAAGACAGAAGAAAACGCGGTTACACAGGCAGAAAATATGGATCAGATCCGTCTTGGCATCGAAGAAATTGCAAGGGGTGTGCAGGATAATTCAGCGGCAGCGCAGGAGACGTCCGCAACGAGCGAGCAGCTGGCTTCGCAGGCGTCGATTCTGGATGAACTGGTGCACCGGTTTGAAATCCGACGGTAAGAAATGACCAGGGATTAAAGTATATTTCAGATTTTACAACTATAAAACAGATTGTACAAGGGATTTATGGTTACTAAGTATATTTCAGATTTCAGAACTATAAAATAATAATGAAGAGGAAAGAAGGAAACTGACATGAAAAAATTAAAATTATTCTGGGAATCTTTGGATGGTATGACAGACGTATCAAAGCGGGAGCTGTTTTTGGGACTGTTATCCTGTGTGCTGACCGGATTTGTGCTGGGAATTATGCTCTGCCCGAAAAAAACATCGATCATCGCCAGCAACAATGGAAACAAAGGTCTGGATACCACAGATTTGGAAGGCCAGCTTGATGATTAACAGAAACAGAAACAGACAGGAGAAGTAAATAACATGCAGATTAAATTAAAAGACGGAACAGTGAAGGAATACGGTGAATCAAAGACTGTATATGAGATCGCAAAAGACATTAGTGACGGGCTTGCACGTGTGGCATGTGCGGGTGAGTTAAATGGGAAAATCGTGGACTTAAGAACCCCTGTCACAGAAGACTGTGAACTGCGTATTGTGACAGCAAATGAAAAAGAAGGCTTAACCGTGATCCGCCATACTGCCTCGCACGTGATGGCGCAGGCGGTGAAACAGCTGTTTCCGGATGCCAGGGTTGCGATCGGGCCGGCGATCGAAGATGGATTTTATTATGATTTTGACAATGCCCCGTTTTCCAGAGAAGATCTGGACCGCATTGAAGCAGAAATGAAAAAAATCATAAAGGAAGGACATGAGATTACCCGCTTCACACTGTCCCGGGAAGAAGCCATACAGTATATGCGTGAGCGGGAAGAACCGTACAAAGTAGAACTGATTGAGGATCTGGAGCCGGATGCTGAGATTTCCTTTTACGATCAGGGCGGTTTTGTGGATCTTTGTGCAGGACCGCATTTAATGTCAACCAAAGGGATCAAAGCTTACAAGCTCATATCTTCCTCAATGGCTTACTGGAGAGGGGACGAGCACAAGGCACAGCTGCAGCGCATTTATGCGACGGCATTTAATAAAAAAGAGGAACTGGCCGCTTATCTGGAGCATCTGGAGGATATCAAAAAGCGGGATCACAACAAACTTGGCCGTGAGATGGAGCTGTTTACAACCGTGGATGTAATCGGACAGGGCCTGCCGCTGTTTACGCCAAAGGGCACAAAGATGATCATGAAGCTCCAGCGCTGGATCGAGGATCTGGAAGACAATGAATGGGGCTATGTGCGTACGAGAACGCCGCTGATGGCAAAGAGCGATCTGTATAAGATTTCCGGTCACTGGGGCCATTATAAAGAAGGCATGTTTATTCTGGGAGATGAGGAGAAGGACCGCGAGGTGTTTGCGCTTCGTCCGATGACCTGCCCGTTCCAGTATTATGTATACAAAAATACACAGAAGTCCTACCGCGATCTGCCATACCGTATGGGAGAGACTTCCACGCTGTTCCGTTCGGAGGACTCCGGTGAGATGCATGGACTGACACGTGTGCGCCAGTTTACCATTTCGGAAGGCCACCTTGTGATCCGGCCGGACCAGACAGAGGAGGAACTCAAAGGCTGTCTGGAGCTTGCTTATTATACACTTTCCACGCTCGGGCTGCAGGAAGATGTCACTTACCGTCTGTCCAAGTGGGACCCGCAGAATAAAGAAAAATATCTGGGCGATGCGCAGTACTGGGAATCCACACAGGATGCGCTCCGCAAGATTCTGGTAGAAAAAGAACTGCCGTTTGTGGAAGCAGACGGTGAAGCAGCATTTTACGGGCCAAAGATTGATATTCAGGCTAAAAATGTATATGGCAAAGAAGACACGATGATTACGATCCAGCTGGACTGTGCCATCGCGGAAAACTTTGATATGTATTATATTGACGAAAACGGAGAGAAGATACGCCCGTACATCATTCACAGGACGTCTATGGGCTGCTACGAGCGTACGCTGGCATGGCTGATTGAAAAGTATGCCGGCAAATTTCCGACATGGCTTTGCCCGGAACAGGTCCGTGTCCTGCCAATCTCTGACAAATTTAACGCATACGCAGAAAAAGTATGTGCACAGCTTAAGAAAAACGGAGTGGATGCAACCGTTGACAGCCGTTCCGAAAAAATCGGATTTAAGATCCGTGCAGCAAGACTCGACAAGCTGCCTTATATGCTGGTCGTAGGAAAGCAGGAAGAGCAGGACGGCACCGTATCCGTACGCAGCCGTTTTGCAGGCAACGAAGGCGTACAGCCGCTGCAGGAATTTATCGACAATATCTGCAGGGAAATCCGTACAAAAGAGATTCGCAAAGAACTGCCGGAAGAAGAAAAAGCAAAATAAAAATTTCCAGACCTGGTAAGTTCTGCAGCCGCGCATAATAAATGATATCCTGCTTATACTATGGATGCATGGAAGTACGTATGTATCTGCATGGATAATTCATGGGAATATGATAGAACTATGATAGAACTATCAATACAAGTATCATAAAAAATCCTGGAAATATGCATGCATCAGAATACGTATGGTAATACGCATAAAATACGGAATGCAATAACTGCATTCCCAGGTATAAGGAGGAATATCATGCCAAGATTAGACTGCAGCGTAGTAAACTGCCGGTACAATCAGGATCACGGATGCATCAGGGATAATATCAGTGTAGGAGGGGCCGGCGCAGGCAGCGCGAGCGAAACATGCTGTGACAGCTTTGAGGAAAGACGCGCAGATACGATGACAAACAGCACAAAGGAACCTTCTTTAAAAGTCAATATCCGTTGTGAAGCAAAAAAATGTGTACACAACGATGACTGCAGCTGCCGTGCAGACGGAATTGACGTCGGCGGTTCCAATGCATGCAGATGTGAACAGACAGCCTGTGGGACATTCTGCAGAAAATAAAGGATTCTGCCAGAAAACAGAAGGTTTGGCAGAAATCAGACAGCTTTACAAATAAAGCAGGAATTTTTAAGAAATGCATAGACGCCATTTGGGAAATATCTGGCAGGCAGTCCAGGATGTCTCCCGGATGGCTGTCCCGTAAAAGGAAAAGAAACAGGAAATGAGGGGGCATTTTGAATTGAGAAAGAAGTCACATATAGCGCTGGCACGGTATCTGGTCAGCGAATCAAGGGATAAAGAGCTGAAGAAACATAAATATGCATTTTATTTAGGCAGTATACTTCCGGATATTAAACCATCATTTATTTATAAAAGACATGAAATATCCGAGACATTTTCAGATCTGCAAAAACAGATCGAAGTATTATCTGCGCCAGACGCAGGAGATAAGGAAATATAATAATATCAAAATTCAGGGGATGTGTTCCGCCGTTCCCGAATATGT
>CANTHI010000129.1 GCA_947653505.1 uncultured Eubacterium sp. | reverse complement strand
CCCTTGGGGCTTCCGCCATGTATGGCTATCAGTTCCATAATATGCAGCTTATCGCAGCGGAACATGGATGGACGCCGTTTTCTGCAATGGAAAACCATTATAATCTTTTGTACCGTGAAGATGAGAGGGAACTCATCCCTATCTGCAGGCAGATGGGAGTTTCCCTGATGCCGTACAGCCCGCTTGCAGCAGGGCATCTGGCAAGGGCTGCATGGGAGTCGGATTCTTCCCGCGGACAAACGGACAGGGTTGCAAAAGGAAAATATGACCATATGGAGCATCAGGATATGCAGATTGTAAAAAGGGTCAGTGAGCTGGCAGAAAAGTATGGATGCAGGATGTCGCAGATTGCGCTTGCATGGCACTGGGCAAAAGGCGTGGCCTCGCCAATTATCGGGGCTACAAAGCCGCAGTATTTTGACGATGCTGCCTGTGCATTGGATGTTCATTTAGAGGAAAAAGACATGGCATATCTGGAGGAACTTTATGTGCCGCATCCGATTGTGGGCGCGATTGACAAAAATCCAGAGCAGGGTGTTCTGCTGTTGGATGAGAAGAAATAATGGGAAAATGGAGGAAAATCAGAATGAAGAGGAGATGTAGATTTTGCGTTAGTTTCGCATTGGTTTTTGCGCTGGCTTTGGGGCTTTTATTCTCAGTTTCCACTGTAAATGCAGCAGGGAAAGAAAAGTCAGAAAAAGTTTTGGTTGTATATTTTTCAGCAACAGGGACCACGAAAAGCGCCGCAAAAAAAATCGAAAAATCGACAGGCGGTAAACTGTATCAGATCAAAGCGGCACAACGTTATACAAATGCGGATTTAGATTACAGCAATGATGATTGTCGGGCCAACAGGGAACAAAGGAATGAAAACAGCAGGCCGAAAGTAAAGGGAAAGATAAAAAATATCCGCAAATATGATACGATTTTTATCGGTTATCCGATCTGGTGGGGAAAAGAACCAATGATCATCCGCACATTTTTGGAATCTTATAATCTGAAAGGAAAGAAGATTGTTCCATTCTGTACCAGTGGCGGAAGTGGGATTTCCGGCAGCAGGAGGGGTGTTAAAGAGGCAGCAAAAGGCGCAAAAGTAATGAAAGGAAAAGATTTAACAGATGCTTCTTCTAAGAGCGTGGCAAAATGGGCGAAGAAACAAATAAAGTAGTATGGCAGGACAATGTTATATAAGATCTGCTGGAAACGAAAATCGGAATGGAGGGATAGAAATGGATTTATATGGAACAGACCCGGAATTTATGGAGCGTTTTGAGCATTTTGCATTTCAGGAGGTTCCAAATGAGGAAGGACAGCAGTTAGACGATGATACCAGGTATATGGCGGTCCTGGCGGCGCTGATTGGCTGTCAGGGGGTGGAAGAATACCGTATTGTGCTGCAGAGGGCGCTGGATGCTGGATTTGCTGTTGCAGCTGTGAAGGAAATGGTATATCAGGCCGTAGATTACCTGGGAATCGGCAGAGTTCTTCCGTTTCTGAATGTAGTGAATGAGGTTTTTGAAAGCAGTGGTATCACCCTGCCTTTGGAGGGGCAATGCACGACAACATTGGAAGACCGTTTGGAAAAGGGTGTGCAGGTTCAGGTAGAAATATTCGGCGGACATATGGCAGAGGCATGGAAAGCCGGCCATATAAACCGCTGGCTGGCGGCAAACTGCTTTGGGGATTATTATACCCGGACGGGGCTTAACCTGGCGCAGCGGGAAATGATTACATTTTGTTTTCTGATGGCGCAGGGAGGATGTGAGCCACAGCTTGCCGCACATGTGGCGGGAAACGTTAATCTTGGGAATGATAAGGAATTTCTGCTCCGTGTTGTTTCACAATGTCTGCCTTATATCGGTTATCCGAGAAGCCTGAATGCAATCTCTTGTATCAATCAGGCCAAATAGCTGTTTTCGTAACTGGCTGAATAAAATTAAGATTACATTGAAATAAGGTGTAGACAGATTATAGGAGGAGTCTTAAATGTATCAAAAAATAAAAAAGAGGATTTTGATGTTTTTAGCGGCGTGTCTGTTATTAACAGCGCTGCCGTCTGGTAATTTTTTTTCCATGCCACTGTCAGCAAAAACAGGAATTTCTGTACAGATGCAGATTGGGAAAAAGAAAGTAACAAAGAAAACATTTCAAATGAAAGAGGGCGCTTCCAGACAGTTGAAGGTAAAGGCTTTCGAAAACAAAAAATCAGTCAGAATAAGAGCTGTCCAGTACCGCAGCAGTAATAAGAAAATAGTTTCTGTTACTAAAAATGGCGTCATTCGTGCAAAGACATCTGGAACAGCAAAAATTACGGTGGCAGTGAAAACAAACCGGGGAAACCGGACGGCATGGATGAAAGTAAAAGTAAATGCAGTACAACCAGATCAGGAATCAGGCGGGACACCACAGCAGCCGGGCGGGACGCAGCAGCCAGAGCCTGTACCGGAGCCGTCTCTGCCGGACGAATCTGGTGAGAAAATACTGATTGCATATTTTACGCGCAGCGGCAATACAGAAAAGCTCGCTGATATGATAGCAGATAAAACAGGGGGAACAAAATTCCGGATTGAGACAGAAACGGCATACCCGCAGGATTACAGCGAAGTGCTTGAACAGGCTTCTGAGGAAAGAGAACAGAATGTGAGGCCGCTTTTAAAGGGGCGTGTGGAAAATATGTCTGATTATGGAACGGTATTTTTAGGATATCCGATCTGGTTTGGCGATACCCCGATGGCGATTCATTCTTTTTTGGAAAGCTATGATTTTACCGGAAAGAAAATCATTCCGTTTTGCACATCAGGCAGCAGTTCGCCGCAGACAAGCTATGAAAGCGTGAGGGCGTCCGTAACTGGCGCTGAAGTGCTGGAAGGCTTCTGGATCCAGGGAACATCTGCTGGGAATGCGCAGGATGACGTAAGCAGGTGGGTTGACAGGCTTGGAATTACAGGCGGAAATCAATCGCAGAGTACATCAGGAAATGAGGAAGGAAAAGTGAAAATTACAGCAGGGAATACTATTTTTTATGCAGAGCTGGAAGATAATTCTTCTGCGCAGGCTTTCAGAGAAATGCTTTTGGACGGGCCTCTTACGATTCACATGAGTGATTATGGTGAGATGGAAAAAGTAGGACCGCTGGGAAAAAGTCTGCCGGTAAATGATAAAAACATTACGACTGGCCCTGGAGACCTGATTCTTTATCAGGGTAATTCACTGGTCATTTACTATGATACGAATACATGGAATTTTACAAGGCTTGGGAAAATTGATGGCGTTACAGGACAGGAGCTTCTTGCAGCTTTTGGGGACGGAGATGTAACGGTCACATTGTCACTTTCCTAATAAATCAGGAAAGGCAGGAAAATAGGGAGATTTAAAAATGGACTATAAGACATTAAACAACGAAGTAAAAATGCCTATGGAGGGATTTGGCGTATTTCAGGTGCCAGATGCGGCAGTGTGTGAACAGGCAGTATCAGATGCACTGGAAACAGGCTACCGCCTGATTGATACGGCAGCGGCTTATTTCAATGAGGAAGCCGTGGGCAGGGCAGTGAAAAAGAGTTCTGTTCCCCGTGAAAACCTTTTTATTACAACAAAACTGTGGATTCAGGATGCCGGATATGAAAACACAAAAAAAGCGTTTCAGGTTTCCCTTGATAAGCTGGGAATGGAATATGTGGATCTGTACCTGATACATCAGCCGATGAATGACTATTACGGCTCGTGGAGGGCTATGGAGGAGCTTTATGAAGAAGGAAAGATAAGGGCAATTGGAGTCTGCAATTTTTATCCGGAAAGACTGGCTGATTTATGCCTGAACGCAAAAATCAGGCCGATGGTCAATCAGGTGGAACTGCATCCGTTTTTTGCGCAGACAGAAGCACTTGCCGTTATGAAAGAATTTGGCGTGCAGCCGCAGGCATGGGGCCCGATGGCAGAAGGGAAGCATGGAATCTTTACCCATCCGGTCTTAAGTGAAATCGGAGCGAAATATGGAAAGAGCGCTGCACAGGTTTCCCTGCGGTGGAATGTGCAGAGGGGCGTTGTCATTATTCCGAAATCTGTCCACAGGGAGCGTATGGAAGAAAATCTGAATATTTGGGATTTTTCGCTGAGTGATGCGGATATGGAAGCTATTCGTGAACTGGATCTGGGGCATAGTGAGATTATTGACCACAGCTCGGCTGATACTGCGAAATTTTTGAATGGATGGAAGATTCATGAGTAAATAAGATGATAATATAAATTAGGAAGGAATAAAACAGCATGAGATATCAGAATGAAGATGAGTTCCAGAAAGTCAATGTATTTGGAAAAGGACAGGATAATGTAAATTTTGCACAGTATTTTACAGGCGCGTCTTTTCTGAATCCGCTGACGGAATTTGGAAAAAGCCCTGTATTTCTGGCTAACGTAACGTTTGAGCCGGGATGCCGTAACAACTGGCATATCCATCATGCAGCAAAAGGCGGCGGGCAGATTTTAATCTGTACCGCAGGAGAAGGCTGGTATCAGGAAGAAGGAAAAGATGCAAAAAGCCTTGAGCCGGGGATGGTCGTTACCATTCCTGCAAACGTAAAACACTGGCATGGGGCAAAAAAAGACAGCTGGTTTTCACATATTTCCGTGGAAGCGCCGGGAGAAGAAACAGTAAATGAATGGTGTGAGCCGGTAACGGATGAAACATATGGCAGTCTGGAATAAATATGTATTTTAGGTATGTTTCATCATTCTGCACAGGTATTAGACATGGATTCAGGATGATTATATAATATAGGTGTTCCGGGCAGGGAACATCTATATTTTTAATGTAAGGCGCGTCGCTGAAATGTTCTCAGAGAGGGGGAAGGCAGGTGTTTGGCAATAAAGAATTAAAGGCATTGATTGTTCCGCTGTTTATGGAGCAGCTGCTGACAATTCTTGTCGGTCTTGCGGATACTCTTGTAATCAGTTTTGTCAGTGAAGCTGCAGTATCCGGCGTATCGCTTGTGAATTCATTTAATACTATTTTTATTTTTCTGTTTACGGCGCTTGCTTCCGGCGGTGCGGTGATTATCAGCCAGTATATTGGAAGCAGGAAGAATGAGGATGCGGGAGAAGCGGCAGGTCAGCTGCTGATGGTATCTGCAGTATTCTCTATGATAATTGTTATTTTTCTCATGCTGGCCGGCAGGCCGCTGATGCGTGTCATTTTTGGCAGTGTGGAAGCAGAAGTTATGGACGCGTGTGTGACGTATCTTCGGATTTCAGCATATTCCTATCCTGCCCTGGCTGTTTATAATGCGGGGGCGGCGCTTTACAGGAGCATTGGAAAGACTCGTGTAACCATGTATATTGCAGCTGTTTCCAATCTGATTAATGTGGCAGGGAATATCATCGGCGTATTTATACTTCATGCAGGCGTGGAAGGAGTGGCATGGCCGTCACTAATTGCAAGGACATTTTCTGCGGCTGTGGTAACGGTACTGGGATTTAGCAGCAGAAATGGCGTTTATTATACAAAAGACCGGATTTTCAGATGGAATGGCGGGCTTTTGAAACGTATCTTGAGGATTGCGGTTCCAAACGGTGTAGAACAGGGAATTTTCCAGTTTGTCAAGGTGGCGTTAAGCAGTGTTGCGGCTTTGTTCGGAACCTGTCAGATTGCCGCAAACGGGATTGCACAGAGCATCTGGTCGCTTGCTGCGCTGGTATGTGTCACGATGGGACCGGTGTTTATTACGGTAATCGGGCAGTGTATGGGTGCGGGAGATACGGCGCAGGCAGAGTATTACTTTCACAAGCTTCTTAAAATTACGTTTGTCGTTTCTGTTGTATGGAATGCACTGGTTTTTGCACTGACGCCTGCTGTTATGCCGTTTTTTGATGTGGAGCCGGAAACAGGAAAACTGACCGTGTGGCTGGTTCTGATTCACAACCTGTTTAACTGTCTGGCATTTCCTTTTGCAGACCCCCTGGGGAAAGGAATGCGTGCGGCGGGGGATGTAAGATTTACAATGGCATGGTCGATTGTGACAACCATTGGCGTGAGGCTTGTATTTTCTGTTCTGTTTGCAGTTGTATTCCGTATGGGTGTGATCGGAATCGCACTGGCGATGTGCCTGGACTGGTGCACACGGGCAGTCATATTTTATGCCCGGTTCAAAAGCGGTAAATGGAAACAGTATCGGCTGATCTGATATTTATTGATAGAAAGGAATGGATAATGATATGAATATTTTAGTGATAGAGAGCAGCCCGCATAAAAAAGGTTCCTCAAATTTATTAGCAGAAAACTTTGTAAAGGGCGCAGAGGAAGCGGGGCATCATGTGGAAATTTTTGACGCCGCCCGTGCAGCCCTGCATCCCTGCCTTGGATGCGGCGCCTGCGGGATGTCTGCGCCGTGTTTCCAGAAAGATGATATGGAAGTTTTAAGGGAGAGGATTCTGAAAACAGATATGATGGTATTTGTAACGCCGTTATATTATTTTGGAATGTCCGCACAGCTAAAGACGGTGATCGACCGTTTTTACAGCTTTAACGGGGCGCTGGCGGACAGAAATTTAAAAACGGCGCTGATTGCAGCCGCATGGGATGAAAAGGACTGGACAATGAAAGACCTTGCGGCACACTATGAAACACTGTGCGGCTATCTGAATTTTCAGGATCAGGGCCGGATTCTGGGAACGGGATGCGGTACGGTTTCCATGACAGGGAAAAGCCGTTTTATAAAACAGGCATATGAACTGGGAAAATCTTTATAGGAGGCAGACAGGATGATGGACTATGATTCATCAGACCTGGAATTTATGGAACGGATGATGCATTTTACGCCTGGGGAAGTGGTGGATTGTGTGAATCAGGCAGCGGAATAAAGAGCGGCGGAGGAAGATTATGCAGGAAGTTTTATACAGGGAATTTGTCTATCTCTGGTATTATTTTATTATCCAGTTCAGGCAGATTTTCAGATACTGGATATTAGGCATGGCAGTTGGTTCCGCAGTTTCTGTATTTGCAAAGAAAAAAATTCATGGGCTGTTCCAGAGCCTGTCTGGCAGAAAAATCGGGTTATTAGGAATCGCGGCAGGCAGCGCGCTTGGGATTGCTTCGCCGTTATGCATGTATGGAACCATTCCGGTTGCTGCGTCGTTTTCAAAAAGCGGAATGAAAGACAGCTGGCTTGCTTCCTTTATGATGAGCTCCATCCTGCTGAACCCGCAGCTGATTCTTTACAGCGCGGCTCTTGGTAAGACAGCGCTGGCTGTCAGGATTGTTACCTGTTTTTTTGCGGGATTACTGCAGGGGCGCTTATCCATCTTTTTTACAAAGACAGCTCATTTTTTAATTTTAACGGGTTCTATGCGCAGACAGACCGGGATACAGACCCAAATCTGTTTTTACGGTTTTTAAAAAATTTTGGCAGGAATGTCCGGGCGACGGGAATCTATTTTCTTGCGGGAATCCTGTTGTCAGCTGTCTTCCAGAGGTATGTGCCTGCGGATTTTGCAGGGGAGCTGTTTGGCGGGAACGGGCGGTTTGGGATATTTATGGCGGCAACGATTGGAGTTCCGCTTTATGCCTGTGGCGGCGGTACAATACCTCTGCTTCAGACGTGGCTGTATGAAGGCATGGGAATGGGAAGCGCGGCAGCATTTATGCTTACCGGCCCCGCGACAAAGATCACAAATCTGGGTGCATTGAAGATTGTGCTTGGCATGAAGAAATTTCTGCTGTATCTGGCATTTGTTATGGTTTATGCATATCTGTCAGGTTTTATCGTGGATGTGCTGGTGCATAGGTGATTTTATAGGCAGCAGTGTCTAAGCGCTGCATATGAAGAAAGAATCAAAATCATAGTTTTAGGAGACATTTATGGAAAGAAAAAGACGAATAAACCTTCGGGTTTTACTGATGTATATGGTATGTCTGGCTGTTTTAACGGCAGGCGTGCTTTATGCACAGGCAGCAGGCAGCCGGACGGTAGAATCCATTAGTATTAGGATTGGAAAGAAAGATGTTACAAAAAGAACGTACCAGATGAAAACAGGAAAAACAAAAAATTTCAAAGTAATGGTCAGGCCGTCGGGCACAAAAGATAAAATCAGCTGCCAGTCAGACCGTCCGGCAGTTGTATCTGTAAATAACAGGGGGAAGCTTACGGCGAAACGTTCTGGAAATGCAAAGGTTACGGTTACAGTAACCCGCAGAGGGAAAAAGAAGAGTACATGGATGAAGATCAGGGTAACAGGCAGCAGTATGGGCCAGCAGGAGAACCAGCCTTCAGGAGGAGAAGAAAAACCGTCGGATGACCAAAACACGGAAACGGCAGGAAAGCCTGTTGTCTATATGACCAGAAATATAGACAGCGCAGGACTTATGAAAGTTTATCAGTCGCTTCAATGGGCACCATCAGGCAGGACTGCTGTAAAACTAAGCACAGGGGAGCCTCCTGCAAGCAATTATCTTGATCCGGATCTGATCCGGGAGCTTGTGCAGTCTGTGGATGGGACGATTGTGGAATGTAATACCGCATATGGCGGTTCAAGGGCTTCTACAGCAATGCATATGCAGGTAGCAAAAGATCATGGATTTACGGAAATTGCAGATGTGGATATTCAGGATGCGGAAGGTTCTATGGAAATACCAGTGAAAAACGGATCAAGGCTGTCCGTAAATTATGTCGGAAAGAATTTTGGACATTATGACTCTTATCTGGTACTGTCACATTTTAAAGGGCATTCTATGGCAGGATTTGGCGGGGCAACTTTAGCTGCTTTAGCTAATGGTGTAAGTGATGGTGTGATTGTAAGTGAACT
>CANTHI010000128.1 GCA_947653505.1 uncultured Eubacterium sp. | reverse complement strand
GTGGCGGATGCAGCGCCAAACGTACCAGTCGTACAGGAAGTATGTGATGTGGAGGATTATCTGTATGGACAGGTTACGAACGTGAACCAGTCCCCAACAGTAACCGTAACCGCCGGAAACCGTACCTATACTGGTGAGGTAGCGCAGGATGGTACGTTTGCTGTACAGACAGATGGTTATACGTCCGGCCAGACCGTGCAGGTTACGGTCAGTGATGTAAAAGAGGGAACTGCGCGGACAAGCGCGGCAGCTTTTGTATCTGTACAGCCGTTTGAAAACTATGCAACGAAGGCAGATACGACTGTGCAGCCGGTATATACAAACAGCACACAGATCCAGGGGGATACCCTGCCGTTTTATCAGGTAAATGTAGCCGTACGGGGCAGCAGTACACGTGTGGCGCTTGACAGTCTGGGTCAGTTCAGCTGTCCGTTAAATACGACGCTGCAGGCGGGTGAAAAAGTATATGTCATCGCACGAAATGAAGGAAAGATCGCTGAGATTACCGAACAGACCGTAACGGAATATGTACCGGCAGTCGTGACGCCGGAGACGCCGTCTGTACTGACGAGTGAGATTAACATTTATACCCAGCAGCTGGACGTGCTTGCCAAAGAGCTGGGAACGGTAGTGGTCAATATCGACGGGGTAGATTATACGATACCGTCCGGTGTATACAATCAGGCATATAACGGGTATATTTATTCCCTGCAGCTGCCGCAGACCACGACAGAGCAGACGATTACGATCCGCTTTATCAGTTCGTCTGGCGTAGCCAGTGGAGCGGTAACTGTTTTGAGGACAGCGAATGTTTAAAAGACCTTACCGGAAGCTTATTTACCGGAAAAAAGTAAAAATACTGCTGGTCCAGATCGTCAACCGTAATCTTGGAGACCAGGTCATCGCGGACAACGCGGCATATCTGGTCAGACAGGCACTGCCCCGTCTGACCAGACAGCACTATGTGCTGCAGTATTATGATATCCAGAGTGAAGATGAAGAGCTGTTAAAGACAGCGGATCTGATTATATTTGCAGGCGGCGGTCTGATCAAATACCGGCAGGAGCAGTTTTACCGGTATGTGCCGCCAATACTGGAATGTGCCAGTCAGTACGGGATACCGGTTTACTTTAACTGTGTCGGGGTAGAGGGCTATGACGCTGCGGATGAGCGGTGTCTGGCTTTAGCTAAAGCGCTCAGTCTGGACTGTGTCAAAGCGGTTACGGTGCGCGACGACAGGCAGACGCTGCAAAGCGGTTATCTGAAAAATGACCGGATTTTTACAGCATCCGCGATCGATCCGGCGGTTTTTTCACCGCAGGTATATGGGATTCAAAGAAACTCACAGCCGGATATGATCGGACTTGGCGTTGTGCGTTACCGTATTTTTGAAGACTACGGACTCCCGCATGTGACCCGTGAATTTCAGCTGGAGCTGTGGCAGGGGATTATTAAGGAGCTGGAAGCGCGTGGCTATCGCTGGAAGCTGTATGTGAACGGACTGCGTTCGGACTATGACTTTGCGGTAGAAATCCTGCAGTATCTGGGCAGGGAGGCAGAGGCAGATATCCTGCTGGCACCAAGACCGGTAGAAAGCAGGGAGCTGGTTGCTCTGACGGCATCGTTTGCGGGAATCATAGCCTGCCGGATGCATGCCAATATTATTGCCTATGCGCTTGGCATTGCCAGCGTCGGGCTTGTATGGAATGAAAAAATGGTGTTCTGGGGAGAGCGGATTGGCTGTCCGGAACGTTTTCTGACGCAGGAGCAGTTTCAGCCGCAGCAGATCGTGCAGTGTCTGATGGACAGTATGTCTGCCGGCGTCCGGCCATGTCCGGCCTCTTTAAAACGGAGCGTCCAGCGTCCGCTGCGGGCGTTTGTACACCGTTACGGTAATGCCGCATGGAAGAAAAACCGTTCCATACATCTGAAAAAACCACGAAACTGGGCAGACCGGCTGGTAGCAGCCGCGGCAGGCGGTGTGGATCTGCGCTATACGGGCATGAATAGCCCGGAAGGTCTGGAACGTGCGCTGGAGCATGGATTTCGTATTCTTGAGGCGGACATCCGTCTGACCAGCGACGGAAAGCTGGTCTGTGTCAACGGGTGGTCCAAAAGCTCTTATGAAAAACTGGGCGTGGACGCGCAGCAGTACGCAGACGGGATGGACTACGATACGTTTTTGTCATGTAAGATGTACGGCTGCTATGAGACGATGGACGCCGCGCAGCTGCTGCAGCGGATGCGGCAGGAGGAAGCGGGCTGGAAGCTGATTCTGGACATCGGCAGACCGAAAAAAGAAGCGCTTGCGCAGATGCTGGACCAGCTGGGGAGTCTCTGCGCAGGGGATGCCGGTCTGTGGGATCATCTGCTGGTGCGTCTGCAGAGTAAGTATGACGTGCAGGCTGTACAGGAGGCAGGACTTCCGGTGCAGCTGATGTATTATATACCGCAACAGCAGATCCGGGAAGAGAAAGGCATGACACTGGATTCGATTGGCAAATACTGCAAAAAACAAAAGATCCAGTGGGTATCGATGCCAAAAGAAGCACTGGATGAAGAAGTTATGTCTTATTTAAAGAAGCAGAAATTAAAGTCCTGTGTATTTTCCTACAGCCGGTATACGGATATTCTGGCGGCGCTGGCGCTGGGCGTGGACTGGATCGCGGTATCTTATGGAAGCGTGCGGGAGCTGGCAGAGTGCGTGGAATCCGGATATACCATTGTGATCCGGTAGAATTGAAAATAATTGCCATCTGCCATACTTTTTCATGACGGGTGGCGTTATGAGACAGTAGTATTTGAAAAGGACTCGGAAATATGAAATTAAAAACAGATTTAAAAGTTCTGGTACGGCAGTATATCAAGATGGCGGTACAAAATCTCCTGCTTCCGGCCGTATATCATCTGCACAGGACAAAACAGATTGAAAAAGGACTGGTTGTATTTGCAGACGCACATAACGCAAAAGTGCCGTCCAGTATGGCGCCGCTTGTGCGGGAAGTAAAGCGGCGTGGTAGGAAGAAAGTCGTTGAGATCTACGATGATTACCAGCAGCTCTCCTTCTGGAAGCTGCTCAGACGGATGCTGCTGTTTATGAAATACTATGCCAGAGCGGAGTATGTCGTAATCTGCGACAATTTTTTACCGGTCGCTTCGTGCAAAAAGCGTAAGGAAACGACGGTCATCCAGCTCTGGCATGGATGCGGCGCATTTAAAAAATTTGGCTACGATACACCGGGAGATATTCCGGCTGTTTACAAAGGCAATGTATTTCGCAATTATGATATCGTAACGGTCAGCGCAGCGGGCTGCGCACGGCATTTTCAGAGTGCGATGCGTCTTCCAAAGGGAGTATTCCAGCCGCTTGGCGTCTGCCGCACAGATAAATATTTCAAGGCATCCTACCAGCGGGCGTGCAGGGATTTGTTTGAAAAGACGCACAAAAAGGCCCGTGGAAAAAAGATCGTGCTCTGGGCGCCGACCTTCCGTGGATATCCGCTGGATCCAAAGCTGGAGCAGTATGAAGACATTATGGAAATGTGCAGGCAGCTGCCGGAAGACATTTTCGTAATCATCAAGGTACATCCGCTGCTTACCAGAAAATATCCGTACGATAACAGCACCCTGACGACAGACCAGCTGCTTCCGGTGACTGATTTGCTGATTACGGACTATTCTTCGATTTTGTTTGAATACAGTATTTATAAAAAGCCGATGTTATTTTATGCGCCGGACATGAAAGAATACGGCGTAGAACGCGGCTTTTATCTGGATTATCAGACGCTGCCGGGAAACATAGTTACAAAGAAGGAGCAGCTGGCAGGCGAAGTGATACGCGCGCTGGAAGAAAAATCCGGAGCGGATGAACAGGTAGAGAAGTTTTATGATACTTATATGTCCGCATGTGACGGCAAAGTGACCAGAAGGCTGGCGGACAGGATGGGTGCCTGAAGGAGTGCATATCTGTATGAGGCTGGCGGACAGGATGGGTGCCTGAAGGAATGCATATCTGTATGAAGCTGGCAGGAAGGCTGCGTGAAACGGAAAGTTGGAATGGAAATAAAGATGGAAATAAAGATGGAAGATAGAAAAAATGTATACGGGGTAGTGCTGGCAGGCGGAGTCGGAGCCCGCATGGGAAATGTGGAAAAGCCGAAACAGTTTATGGAGGTGGCGGGAAAGCCGCTTCTGATTCTGGTGCTGGAAAAGTTTGCCGTACATCCCGGGTTTGACAAGGTACTGGTTCTGTCGCCCAGACAGTGGATCCGGTATACAAAGGATCTGATAGGAAAATACGGGCTGCAGCAGGACAGGATCGTCATACTGGAGGGCGGAGATACGCGGAATGAGACAATTATGAACTCTATCCGCTATCTGGAACAGGAGAATCTGCTGGATGAAGATACGGTAATCGTTACACATGATTCCGTACGTCCGTTTGTTACACACCGGATACTGGAAGAAAATATTCAGGCAGCAAAAGAGTTTGGTGCCTGCGATACGGTAATCCCGGCGACAGACACGATCGTGCAGAGCGTATCGCATGAAATTATCTCGGATATTCCGGACCGGACTACGATGTATCAGGGCCAGACACCGCAGTCGTTTAAGGCAAAGAAGCTCAAACGGGTCTATGAGTCACTGACGGTTCAGGAAAAAGAGATTCTGACAGATGCATGCAAGATTTTTGTAATTAAGGGAGAAGAAGTACGTCTCGTGCAGGGGGAAGTATCCAATATCAAGATTACGTATCCGTATGATCTGAAAGTAGCAGAGTCTTTGATCCGATAAGGATCAGGAGAAGGATGGAATATGTTAAATACGGTATATCAGTTAAAACGTCCAAGACAATTTGAGATCATTTTTAAGGAAATCGGACTGGATGACCAGCACATTCTGGTGCGGCCTACGCATCTGTCAATCTGCAATGCGGATCAGAGATATTATCAGGGGACGCGTCCGGATGAAATCCTGCGCAGAAAACTGCCGATGGCGCTGATTCATGAAGGCATCGGACGTGTTATTTACGATCCGTCCGGGCAGTTTCGGACAGGGGAACGGGTCGTCATGATTCCGAATCTGCCGGTGGAGGAGGATGCGGTAGTCGCGGAAAATTATCTGCGCAGCTCCGGCTTTCGCGCCAGCGGGGCAGACGGTTTTTTACAGGAATATGTACAGACAACGCCGGACCGGATCTTACAGCTGCCAGAACAGATGAATCCGGCAGTAGCTGCATTTACAGAGCTGGTAAGCGTCAGCTATCACGCACTACAGCGCTTTATGCATACGGCACATGCACGCCGGGATGCGGTGGCCGTATGGGGCGATGGCAATCTGGGCTATATTACGGCTTTGCTGGTGCATGAGCTGTGTCCGCAGGCAGCGCTGTACGTTGTCGGTGTGCATGAGGAAAAGCTGAGTTATTTTACATTTGCAGATGAGACATTTCTTGCTTCACAGTTAAAAGAAGATTTTACTTTTGACCATGCTCTGGAATGTGTAGGCGGGCAGGCAGCCCAATCTGCCATCAACCAGATGATTGCACAGATCCGTCCTGAAGGCACGATTGGTCTGATGGGAGTGTCTGAAGAGCCGGTGCCGCTCGATACACGTATGATTCTGGAAAAGGGACTGCGCCTGATTGGCAGCAGCCGCAGCGGAAGAGCCGATTTTGAAGGGCTGATTCAGTTGTACCATACACACCCACAGATCCCTGCTTATCTGGAAAATATTATAGGTGAAGAATTTATTGTCAGGGATATTAAAGATATCCGCAATGCATTTGAAGCAGATATACACAAATTAATGGGAAAGACAGTCATGATCTGGGAAGAGTGATCAGAGAATGTATAAAAATATGAAAAAATAAGAAAGACAGTCATGATCTGGAAAGAGTGATCAGAGAATGTATAAAATATGAAAAAATAAGAAAGACAGTCATGATCCGGGAAGAGTGATCAGAAAAATATAAATTATGAAAAACTTAGAAAGACAGGAATCATCCTTGAAAAATATATTAAAACGAATAAAAAATGGGATTCCGGCTGTTGTGAAGTTTGTAACATTCCGGATCTGGTTTCGCGGCATCTACTGTCTGTATGCGAAAAGGCCGGTGCGAAAAGACAAGGTGCTGTTTGTAGAAGTGCATGAAGATGCCATTTCCGATAATTTCCGTCTGTTATATCAAAAATTAAAAAAAGAGAAAAAGTATTGTATTCACGTACATTATCTGCGCAGCGGTTTTTCAGGAAAGATCGAATACATCCGGCGGTGCACCGCAATGCTCAAAGATCTGGCTGATGCCGGATATGTATTTCTGAATGAAGGCTGCAACGTAATCGGAAGCATCCCGCTGCGCAGCGGGACGGTGCTGACACAGACCTGGCACGCATGCGGGGCATTTAAAAAGTTTGGTTTTAGCACTGCAGAATTAAAATATGGTGAAACGGCGGAACAATTAAAAAAATATCCATATTATGGCAATACAACTTATGTAACGCTTAGCAGCCCTCAGATTGCATGGGCATATGAAGAAGCAATGCTTTTGCAGGATCACAAAGAATGCATGAGGCCGACAGGAGTCAGCCGTACGGATGTATTTTTTCAGAAAAAGTTTCAAAGCCGTGCGAAATCGCATTTTGAACAGTGCGTACCTTTTGCAAAGTCCAAAAAGGTCATTTTATACGCGCCGACATTCCGCGGCCATGCAGCCAGCGCAGCGTCACCGGACTGTCTGGATCTGCCAAAGCTCAGACAGGCGCTTGGCAATGAATATGTAATCGTGATAAAACATCATCCGTTTGTACAGCATCCACCAGTAGTTCCGCCAGATTGTGCGGATTTTGCAAAAGATGTCACAAAAGAAATGCCAATTGACGAATTGCTCTGTGTGAGTGATATCTGTATTTCGGATTATTCGTCTCTGGTGTTTGAATATTCCCTGTTTGAGCGGCCGATGCTCTTTTATGCATACGATCTGGAAGACTATTTTGACTGGCGGGGATTCTACTATGATTATCATGAGCTGGCGCCGGGACCAGTGGTGCGGACGAACGAACAGATTATCGATTATATTCAGAATGTGGGGCATACTTTTGACCGCGCACGGGTCAGGGCGTTCCGGGAGCAGTTTATGTCAGCGTGTGACGGCCATGCGACGGAGCGGATTCTGCAGCTTGTGTTTGGGAAGTGACTGTGAAACCCATATGCACTAGTTTAAGCAGATGATTAAAACTACTAATATAAAAAACATATATTGGCTAAGCAGATGCCATCTCCCATCTGGCGTCCGCATAGCCAATGGTTATATTAGTAGTTTTATTTAATTGCTTAAATTAGTGCATATGGTGCGAACCCGGGCAGCCATGTTTTTCTTCCCCGCAGGAATGGCCCTCACAGCTTCCACCGTGCTCATGCTCGTGATGGCTGCATTGCACATCTGGATGATAATCCAGATTACCCGCTAAAAGCGCCTTTACCGCCTCATCGGCGCTGCCGGATACTCCACCGTAAAGCTTTATGCCAGCATCAGCCAGCGCCATCTGTGCGCCACCGCCAATACCGCCACAAATGAGCGTATCCGCTCCATTCTGCGTCAGAAACCCTGCCAGAGCGCCATGTCCGCTGCCCATTGTGCTGATGATCTGTTCCTTTACAATCTCTGTACCTTCTGTGTCATAAAATTTAAACTGCTCTGTGTGTCCAAAATGCTGAAAAATCATCCCATTTTCATACGTAACTGCGATTTTCATTGTTTTCGACTCCTTTCTAAAAATTGTATTCTTTTTACTTCAGTTCTTTTTCTGGAACATATCTTTTTTTGAAACATATCTTTTTTTGAAACATATCTTTTTTTAAAATGTATCTTTTTCTGAAACATATGTTTCCGTATTTCACTTGTGAAAGGACTATGTTCTGTTACGGATGCCTTATTTTCCTGAACCAGTTTTCCTTTCATCTGATACGGAACCTATTTTACTGCGTCTGATTCCCGATGTCAATAACTGTATTTTGTATTTTTGTTGCAAAAGACGGGATACGTTACTATTCACGGCCTGGGAGGCCGCTCATAGTAACGATTCGGGGCGATATGGAAAGTTTGCTTCGCAAAATCGCCCCTCATTCCTGAATCATGTTCTCACGGAACGCGCAGTTTATGCCCAGTGGGGCAGACCCCATAGGCACTAATTTAAGCAAATAATAAAACTACCAGCATAAAAATCTTACATGTTGGCTATGCGGACGCCGCCTCCCAGCTGTCTGGATATCAAAAGTTTTACATATGATGTATCAAGATGTTAAATATAAATGATATTGTATAATTTCACATTTATAATGTAAGGCTTAAGAAAGCCAGCCGGATGACGTATGCAGATAGGGCACCGCTTTCCACCCGGGACCAGGATCGTCAATTTGTGTTAGCAGTTTTTGTTTATCTGCCTGATTTAGTGCAACAATTTACAAAAAATAATATGTTACATTCCTGCTTTCCGAATATTGGGAGAAAGAACCTGCCCCGGCTGCTGTTTTTGTTGCCAGCTGTTTTTCCGGATTATTACATTTAAAATATACATCTAAAAATATACTTTATATTTATCATCATGATATAGCGTGTGTAAAGCTTTTGATATCCAGACGGATGGGAGACGGTGCTCTGTCTGCCTGTGACGTTGGAAGAATGCTTAGAAGTTCTTAGTGTTCTGCCCGATACACAGGCGGCGAAGCCGAAGCGGCACCTTTAGCTGCTGGCGGAACGCCAGAAGCGAAGTAGGTGCCGCGCGCCGTCCGGTACCACAGACTGGATGCAG
>CANTHI010000127.1 GCA_947653505.1 uncultured Eubacterium sp. | reverse complement strand
ATCAAACACTGCATATTGCAAGGCCTCCATTATATCCGTGCTGATATACAAATCCTGTTATTTCACAATGTCATTAACTTAAGCGTTCCCTGTCCGTAATCCAGATATACAATGCTTCTGGTTATGCGGTTTTTTGCGGCACGGATGACCGGGTCCGGTCGCTTGTTAATAACATTGTGTTATTTCAGGCTTGTATATGTCTGAATATCCCGTTGGTTTCTAACAATTGAATTACAATACCTGTTTTTAATAATATTTTTTCATATATGGTTTTTCGTTTGTTTTTTGCCGCTGTTTCTCTGAAATGTATCATACACATTTAACTATTTATATAATTCTTCATGGCTTTCATCGTTATTTGTGCGTAGATAACATAAATAATACTGCATTTTTAAAATATATTTTATCTTACCAGAATTTATTTCTGATCTGATCAGCATGTCATGCTATGGATTTCTGAGTAATAAATAAAATTTCCAGAAAGTGACGCATATCTCAGGAAAAGTGTGTTTAGATTATGCTCTTGATAGTATTATTCTATATGTTTTGGTTTTTATTATAGGGGTATCAGGGTTATCTGTTTTTTATCTGCTGTCAGTTTTCAGGATGTATCAATTCCATTTCCGGTATTCTGGAATTTATCAAAAATATGTAAAAAGTCGTATGGGAGAGGGGGGTTGCATGTTGTTAAAGATCTATATATTGTTAATACATAATTGTCAGGGAGCCGTAAACGCCTGATTTTATGCCGGATTCCCTAATATAAAAGTGAAAAAGATGCGCCAAATCAGGCTTGTAAAAATGAAAAAGGTGCGCTATAAAATGAACTGATTATTGACTTATCATTTTATTATGTTACATAATGCTTTTAGAACAATTTATTATATTACATAATGCTTTTAGAGCAATTTTGATTATGGAGCGTACAGAAAATGGATGAGACTGACAAAAGGATAACTATCAGCAGTGCAGTAAAACCGAGATCCGTAATAGAAGGTCAGCTTAATTTTTCGGCAATAGAACACAAGCTTTTTGATATATTGTTATCCCGCATAAACAGAGAAGATGATCTTGCGGAAAATACTATTTACAAAATATATCCGAAAGATTATGAAAAACTGACTACAATATTAGAAATGAAGGATTTTTACAGGATGATACGGACAGCGGGTGACGGTCTGATAAAAAACCATAACACTGGGAGACCGGCGTAAAGGAAGAAAATTCTGTCTGGTTGCTGAATGCGAATGGAACGAGCCGGACGGAATGCTGGAAATGGAATTATCAAAAAGTGCGAAAGCCCTTCTGCTGGAGATGATAAAGGACGAGCCGGATACATATACAAAACTGAAATATTCTTTACGGCTGACCGGAAAATATACCCATTCCCTGTATGATATGCTGAAAGAATTCGAAAATACCGGCTGGAGAAAAGATCTTGTAACAGACCTGAGAGAAAAACTCTGTGTTCCGGACTCGTACAATTATGGCAGGTTTAAGAAAAACGTACTTGTGGATTCCATGGATGAAATCAACCGGAAAACAGACATTACAGTATTTTTTACAGAACATAAAAAGACCACAGGACGCAAAGGCAGAAAATCCATAGAACGCATTGACTGGAAAATCCTGAAAAAAGAAATACCGTCCGTTACGGACATGACAGAAGAATCCTGGGCAGAATCCCTCCTGCAGTTTCTCGGGAACAAAGTATCCATCCGCCATGATGAAGCTAGCCATCGTGCACAGGGCACGGGAAAATGGATTAAGCCGTGTGCAGATGAAGAACCGGATCAGTATGGTGCCTGGCAGTCCGGATGTTAAAAATTTTGTGGGATTCTGCGTCTGGGCAATGGGAAGAGAATTCAGAACCCCGGCGCAGGTGAAACAGCGTTTTCAGTACCTGACGGGACCGGTACAGAGGAAATATTCCGGAGAATGGTACCGTCTGCTGGAAAAAAGCATGCTGTGTCCGGAACGCATGACCCCGGAGGAAAAAAGCAGTATCGTCTTTTGTGCGCCCTGAAATCGACGTAGAGCGATTTTTTCTGACAGGCGGTACTTTTATACCCTGATGCGTTTAAAAGCCCTCTACTGGCAAAATACAGCGTCTGAGAGGTATTCCTGAGTATCCTGCGCCATACGGCGTAAGCAGCCGGTACGTTATTTCAGAAAAAACAACCGGATTCTGTGCGGTCTGAAGGTTGTGGGAATGTTCAGGAAGAAACATCCGTTGCAGCGGACCGGAAATATCCGGAAAGCGGACGACTGCGTTTCCGTGCTGGGAAAACGGCATTATGATTATCAAAGATTCTGGTTGTGTCCCGGGCAGAAAACCGGCCAGGGCAGGATCTTCTGATTCCTTCCCCGGCCGGCTGATACGGACCCTGGCTTATTCATCCATCACAAGGTCATATTTTACCACGTCCATGTCCACATGTCCGTCTGCGAAAAAGGAAATGCCATCCGCACGCTGGTCCGTGTACATGGTGCATGTCATGACCTGTTCGCCGTCATTGATAAATACTTCCGCACTGTAACGGTCCAGAATCACACGCAGTTTCAGTTCCCCGTCCGTGCTGTTTACCAGACAGCGGCGCTGGTGTATGATGGCCCTTCTTGAGCCGGAGAACTTCCGGTCTATTTTCAGAACAGACTCATGGGGCCTGAAACTTAAAGCTGTCTGGTATTCCGCATCCTGCGCAAACCTGAGGGCGAACTTCCGGTACATGTTCTGTCCTTCTTCCGGCCGTATGGTTATCTCAAGATCCGCTACCCGTCCACGGATGCCCTCCAGTGTAATGGAATCCGAAAAACGTACGTTTTTGTATTCCACACGCCCGCTCCTTCTTTCATCCAGCTCCCGCAGCGGCTTCTGGTACAGCCGCCCGTCTTTTATGGACAGTTCCCTTGGCAGGCTCATCTGGCCGAACCACGGTTCATCCGGTGCCCGCAGGCTGCAGGTATCCCAGTTCTGCATCCATCCGATCATGACCCGGCGCCCGTCCGGTGTTTCCACGGTCTGTGGCGCATAAAAATCAATGCCATAATCAACAGACTGGTTGTGCTGTTCCGTAAAACCGCCTGTATCCTCGTCAAAATCCCCGGTCAGACAGAGTGTGCCATTTCCGTTGTGGTATTCAAACCCGCGCGGAAGCATGTCCTGCGGACTGGCCAGCAGCACCCATTTGCCGTCCAGCCGGAAGAAATCCGGGCATTCCCACATTTTCCCAAACCGGTTACCGTTTGATACCAGTACGCTTTTGAAACTCCACCGGAAACCATCCGGACTAGTATAAAGCAGTATCTGTCCGCTGCCATCTGCCGGACGGTTTCCGATCAGGCAGTAGTAGGTGCCGTCTTCCTTCCGGCAGATTCTCGGGTCACGGAAATCAAACCTGCTGCCGCCTTCCGGCAGGTCCTTTTCATCCAGGACAGGATTAAGCTCATACTTTTCATAGTCTACCCCGTCCCCGATGGCCAGACACTGGGTCTGCACCTCGCAGAATCCGCCGTTTCTCTGGCGCTCTTTCAAAACCCCGGTATACATAAGCAGCTGCCGTCCGTCATCCAGTTCAGCAGCGCTTCCGGAGAAACATCCGTCCCGGTCGTAAAATTCGTCCGGCGCCAGGGCGGCAGGAAGAAAGTCCCAGTGCAGAAGATCACTGCTCACCGCATGTCCCCAGTGCATCGGCCCCCAGTGCGAGTCAAACGGATGATACTGGTAAAACATATGGTACTGTCCTTTGTAGTACGAAAATCCGTTCGGGTCATTCATCCATCCGGTGCGTGAAGACAGATGAAAGGCCGGACGTTCTTCCCTTCTGATCCTTTTGGCGGATGCCTCCTCATACTTTCTGGCTTCCCGCAATGTCTGACTTATCATTCCAATCACCTTTCCCTTTCTGAATTTATCATCCGTGCCTGCCTGTACATGACATCTGCGGCCTGCCGGAATCTGTGTACAGAAACAGTCTGAAACGTCTGTTCTGCCAGGTGCAGACAAGTATATCCTTTCCTGCATACAGTGTCAATAAATGACAATCATTATGAACGACAGACAGTGGAAATAGCCCCGAAAAATCGTGAAAACTGACATTGACTAACAATGGCAAATAAAGTATGTTTAAGCGTAAGAATAAAAAACGGGCAGGAACTTAATGAACAGCTTAATGAAAATAGGCCTCTTTATTCTGGCCGAACTCCTGATTAATAGGATTATCAACTTCATATTCAGGCTGATTGCCAAAAAAAACCATTCCGCCTACCTGCACTTTTTCAAAAGTGTGATCAATATATCAGTTGCCATCATTGTGCTTTACAGTCTGGTACAACAGTTTGATGTCACAAAAGACATCAGCCGGGCGCTGCTGCAGAGTGGTACCCTGCTTGTGGCGATCGCCACATTTGCCGCACAACAGGCGCTTTCAAACGTGATCAGCGGTCTTTCCCTGTCAGTATCCAAGCCTTACAATGTGGACGACAAGATAAAGGTCGTTCAGAGCGGAAACGTGATCGCTGAGGGGATTGTGGATGATATTACGATCCGTCATACAATTATACGGCAGTATAATGGTGAAAGCTGCATTGTGCCGAATTCCATTATGGACACAGCGGTAGTAACAAATACGAATTTTATTGAAAATGTTGGCAATTTCTTAGAAATTGAGGTCGGATATGATGCCGATATCAAAAAGGCGATCCAGATTATCAAGAAAGTCTGCGCGAAAAATGAACTGACACTGAACACGGAAAGCAACAGTGTTTACCTGAAAGGGTATACACAAAACGGTGTAGTATTAAAGACCACCGTATGGACCAGAAACCTGGATGACAGCTTTCAGGCGTGCAGCGATATCAGGCTCTGCCTGATACAGGCATTTAAAAACAGCGGGATCAAGATACCTTACCATACGGTTACGGTATACAGAGGGGAAAAAGTCTGGAACAGTTAGCCATGCAGGAAATTGCCGGAGATGGTGGTCTGCTATGTACCTGATGCTGAAAAATACGGAAATTTTATATTTTGACCTGGATGACTGTGTGGTGGATGTCATCCGTAACGACCTGCTTCCTTTCTGCCTGCGTTCAAATATCAGGCTTGCGGTAAACATGAAAAACATCCTGCACAATATACAGGCCGTGAAAAGTTATCTAAGCAGCCGTGTCCTGTCCCTGTCACGGGATAACGCAAAACAGATTTATGCCGCATTCCGGATTCCGCAGCTGGACTCCATTGACAACCGTGTCAATATCTGCATTGGCTGCCGTGGCGTGTCCATACAGGACAGCTACTGGATCAAAAAAGATGATGAAGCCGTGGACTGGGACAATATCAATATCCGCCAGAACAAGCTTAAAGATATTATAGACCTGTCACTGACCGGTTTTAGTCCGAGCATAACAACAAACAGCATCTGTCCGGAACTGACCACAAAAGGACTCTACCGGAAGGGATGGATCAATATTAACAATACACTGTATATGCTCAAATCCGATAAAACCAATGATTATGTCAATACCAAAATGGAGGTTCTGGCTTCCGATATTCTGACCTGCTTTGAGAACCGTCTTGAAAGCATTACTTATGTAAGCGATATGAAATATACGCAGAACGGGGGCAAAGCCTTTGTTTCCATCTGCAAAAATTTTGTCGGCGAAGAGTACTCCTTTGTGGAAGCCTGGGAGGTTATGGAGTACTGCAAACGACGGAGTATTAATTTCAGGGAATTCTGTCTGGAAAAATGGGGATTTCTGTTTGCCTGTATCCCGGTACTGGACTATATTATTATCAATACAGACCGGCACACACAGAACTACGGTTTTCTTATGAACAATGAAACCGGCAGAATTGAAAAAATAGCGCCTTTATTTGACTTTAACTGTGCCCTTGTGGCGGATTATTTTAAAATTGACGCCAGCGAAACGCTCAGCCAGATGTTTAACACGGCAGAGACACTGAAAGAGCTGGCGTATCAGTATCTGGAATACACAGACCTGAAATTTGATGGAGAACTGTTTGCGAAACTGTCAGCCCGCAAAAGAAACAGCGGATATCACCATATCATGGAACGTGTGTATGCAAGGATACAGGAACTTGGCATCCGTGGGTGATTGCGGACACTGTCTGGAACAGACTGTATCCGGCGCCACATACAAAAACCGTTAATTTCGTTTCCTCTGTCTGTACTTTTACGTTGTCTGCGTTCTTTGATTCCTGAATATACACTCTATCATACATACGGAAATCGGCATACTTCATTCCCAGTAAAACATAGAGCTGTCCGCAGTCAGTGTCTGGTATGCGGGTTTTATATTTTTACAGGAGAAACAGATTGTCCGCTTTTGTCTGTTGCTGATACAGCCATGAGATTCCGATAATCCGCACAGGTATATTTTTAATCACATGTTGAATTCATATCATTTCAGGATGGAACAGAATGACTGTCCTGACCCTGATTTTTCACAATCCGTCTGCTTCCCCAAATAAACAAAAAAGAAAAATGGTTTTTTCTATGCAGCACCAGAGTGTGGTCAGGCTGTAGGATTCTGTGTTACAAGTATAAACCTGTTTATGATACCCGCAATCCGGTTGTATGCGCTGGGTTGCGGATATCATAAACAGGTTTTTAATATTACATTTGCTTTTGAATATGTTTTTATTCCGCCATTCAAGGCATTCCTGTTATGTTTATCAGTAATAAATATCAACTTTTCCGGGTACAACGGTCTGATTTGTTGTATGAGCTGTCAGGTGTGCATGTAACTGGCATGGAAAATAATATTATATATGTAGTTTTTTGTTGTATATGGGCGAATAGTCTGGATAGTTGTTATAGACAAATAGTGTTATTTATAGTGTTAATATAGTGTTAGGGTCTCCGGAATGCCTGCCAATACTGGCTTAGCGGGATTAAGCTGACCCTTTTTTGAATGTTATTTTGCCGAAAGCTGACCCTTTTTTGAATGTTCTGGCAGAATTAAGCTGACCCTTTCTTGAATGTAAAGTAAAGACAATTATTGAAATATGTCTTTAGTTTTTATATGATATAAAAAAACTAAAGAAGAAGGGATGTACGGATTCATGAGAAATTGGAAGGCTCCTGGTAAAAATGCACTTAAGCCAAGATCCCTGGTAGAAGCAAGATGCGGACTGAAGGCATCTGAAAGCGACATGTTTGATATGCTGCTTTCTTACATAAACAGGGATGATGATATTGCGGAAAATCTTGTATATACGCTTGTTGTTGATGATTTCAAGGACAAGTTCGGATTGAAATACACAAATAACGCATATAAAAAAATCCGGGATGGCATTGGACAGCTGAAAGGAAAAACCATTGATATATGGTCTGATAACGGAGACAGATTTGAGAGTTATGTACTGTTCCAGACGATCAGATGGCATGACAGGGACGGGAAGATTACGGTGAAACTTGGGGAAGATATTAAGAAAATGCTTGTTATGCAGAAACAGTCCATCACTTATTATGATATAAAATACACGCTGCCGATGAACAGCAGGTACAGTAAAAGATTTTATGTGATGTTTAAAGAATGGGAACGCAGCGCAGATAAAAAACGGTACGACAGGCTGGATGATCTGCGTGAAAAATTGCGGGTTCCACAATCATATGCTTATCATAAGTTCAAGACACGGATACTTGAAGAGGCCCTTCGTGAAATCAATGGATCAACAGACCTTTACGTCTCCTATGAAGAAGAAATGAAAGCTGTCAGGGGCGGATATAAAGTTGTTGGTCTTGTTTTCAATATCGGGACAAAAGCAGGTGCGGCCGGACAGAAGGAGCAGGATGGCGCAGAAAAGATTCTGGACTTTTTAAAGTCTGAGGGCGTAACAGAAATTACTCTGGCACAGGCATGTATCATTTACCGTACCGCACAGAAAGGAAAACTGACAGGCAGACAGGTTAAAAACCGCATCCGTATAGTTCTTGAAAAAAAAGATGTAAAAAATATGGCCGGTTACCTGATTTTCGCCATGTCAGACCGTTTTCAGACACCAGGAGAAGTGCGTGACGGATTCAGCCGTTTCAGACAGCGCAACTATGCAGATGAGTGGTTCCTGCTTCTGGAAAAAAGCATGCTGTATCCTGAAAAAATGACAGAAGTGGAAAAACTGCGGTTTGACGTGCTGACAAAGCAGGCTGGTTACTGATAGGGATAATTTCAGAAAATATTTTTTCAGGTAATGTGTGTATAATTACGCATCCGGAAATCCGGATGCGTAATTATACTATACAGTATATTTTTGCAGCAGCCGGAAAAATTAAACTATTTTTATAAATAAATATTGATATCAGGATGATTCTACATTCCAACTGGTGTGTATTTATATAACTTCACGTATTTTGCCCCTATTTTCCTCATATTCGATTCAAAATGCCATTATGGTAGGAATATTCATCTGAATTATAAAAGTGTCTTAAAAACGATTTTAGACGCATTTTTTATCAAATAGAAGAATATGCCATATGTCAGGGCTGTTTTTGCCTCCAAAAATAAACTACTGTTATAGTTTCGCTGAGTTCCCTTTTTAGAGAGATCTTTTTAAAATCTTTTTTAAAACCTTTTAGGGGCGCTGCAGCCGGCCACTGGAAAGGGCTGCAGCGTCTTTTGGTATGTAAAATGTATGCTCTTGGTATGTAAAATGTATGTCTTGGTATGTAAAATGTATGTCTTTTGGTATGTAAAATGTATGTCTTGGTATGTAAAATGTATGTCTTGGTATGTATGAAAACCATGGTCTTTTGGTATGTATACATACCAATAATACATACCAGAAAACGTTTTTGGTATGTAAAT
>CANTHI010000126.1 GCA_947653505.1 uncultured Eubacterium sp. | reverse complement strand
CGAAGTAGGTGTCGCGCCCGTCCGGTACCACAGACTGGATGCAGAATACTTAGAGCTTCTTACATTCTGGAAACCGGAACAATGAAACAGGGCCGGTTCCCTCATCTGGCGTCCGGGAGGCCAATACAATGAAACAGGGCCGGTTCCCTCATCCGGCGTCCGGGAGGCCAATATCTGCAACTTCCGGTTTACTCTACTCCCTGATCTGCCCCTCCCCGCTAATGACATATTTATAGGTACACAATTCCGCCAGCCCCATCGGCCCTCTTGCATGCAGCTTCTGCGTCGAAATCCCCATCTCGCATCCAAGTCCGAACTCCCCGCCGTCCGTAAACCGTGTCGATGCGTTGACATAAACAGCCGCACTATCCACAGCTGCCGTAAAATGCTCTGCCGCGTGGCTGTCTGCAGTCACGATGGCTTCGCTGTGTCCGGTAGAATGCAGATTGATATGCTCTGCCGCTTCTTCTACATTGTCTACGATTTTAACTGCCAGTATATAATCCAGAAATTCCGTATCAAAATCTGTCTCTTTTGCCAGTGTGCCTGTAATTATTTTTGCTGCCTCAGGATCCAGACGCAGCTCAACCGGCTGTTTTCCCTGTGACTGCCGCTTTTCACAAAGCGCTTGTTTTAGCATTGGCAAAAACTGTGCCGCTATTTCCCTGTGTACCAGACAGACCTCCTGTGCGTTGCAGACGCTTGGGCGGCTTGTCTTTGCGTTTTCCACGATTTTAAGCGCCATTGAAAGATCTGCCGCGCAGTCGATGTAAATGTGGCAGATTCCTGTACCCGTCTGGATGCATGGTACCGTTGCATGCTCCACGCAGGAACGGATCAGGCCTTTGCCGCCGCGTGGTATCAGCAGGTCTACAAAGCCTTCTGCCGTCATCAGTTCATTTGCGCTTACCCGTGTGGTATCTTCTACCAGACTGACTGCCGTACGCGGCATGCCAGCCTCTGCCAGTCCGTCCTGCATGGCCTGCACGATGGCATGACAGGTCCGCCATGCTTCTTTGCCGCCGCGCAGGACGCACACATTTCCGCTTTTGACTGCCAGCGCGGCTGCGTCGCTCGTGACATTTGGGCGGCTCTCATAGATGATCGCAATGACGCCCATCGGGACTGCCATCTTGCGGATCGTCATTCCGTCTGGCCGTACGATCTCAGATAGTACTTTTCCTACCGGATCTTCCAGTCCGGCTACGGCACGGATTCCTTCCGCCATGCCTGCGATCCGCTTTTCCTCCAGCATCAGACGGTCCAGCATGACATCCGGAATCGTCCCTTTTGCAGCCTCCAGATCACGCCTGTTTTCTTCCAGAATCCTGGACATATGCTCCGGCCTTTGCAGAGCGTCTGCCATTTTATGCAAAGCCATGTTTTTACGTCCGGCATCTGCCAGCATCAGCGCTGGTTTTGCTTCCTTTGCCTGTATCAAAATCTCCTGCGTCGTCATAAAGCCGTCTCCTTACTTCTTTTTTCTTCCCAGAAACCGTGTCCCCACCGTTTCGCCTTCTACAATATTATACAGCTTTCGCGGCCTTGCTCCATTTGCAATAACCATATCCACACCATGTTCCATCGCGATGTCCGCCGCATGCAGCTTTGTGATCATACCACCGGTTCCAAGTCCGCTGCCCTTTCCTTCGGCAAGCTCTGTGATCTCGGGCGTAAGCTCCATCACGAGCGGAATCAGCTTTGCATCGTCACACTTATGCGGATCTTTCGTATACAGTCCGTCAATATCGCTCAGCAGCACCAGCAGGTCCGCGTCCACGCTGCATGCGACCATCGCCGCCAGTGTATCATTGTCGCCTACTGAAATCTCATCCGTCGCAATCGTATCATTTTCATTGACGACCGGAATCACGCCCAGCTCGATCAGCTTTAAAACCGTATTTTCAAAATTTGCCTTCCGGTCTTCGTGTGAAAAATCCGAGCCTGTCAGCAGAATCTGGCCGACAACATGGTTATATTCGCCAAACAGCCTGTCATATGTGTACATCAGCTCACACTGTCCGACCGAGGCTGCCGCCTGCTTTGCCGGCATATCCTCCGGCCTGCCCTTTAAACCGAGTCTGCCGACTCCCATCCCGATCGCGCCGGACGATACCAGTACGATTTCATGTCCCGCATTTTTCAGATCACTTAATGTCTTTACCAGTATTTCCACATGACGGATATCCAGACACCCTGTCGGATACGCCAGCGTGGAAGTCCCTACCTTTACTACCATCCGCATCTGTCGTTTGTTTCCTTCCTGTCAGAATCATTTGCTTTGTGTTTTCTACCTAAAACACCAGCTCCTGCTGTCCCAGCACTTCAATCTGTGACACCAGCATGGTCTCCGTATCTGTCCCGCGCATATGCTCCGCTTTTAAATACTGCATCCCGTCACGCAGACTGGCCGCAATCAGATTGAGTACATAAATATTGTCAAACCGGTTATAAATCGACTCCCCGCCCAGACCGGACAGACAGATCAGCTGTGTATTTGTCTTTTTCGCCATATCCATTAAAGGCTTTAGCAAATGCGACGCATTTGTCTGCGCAAACGGATTATCCATCAGCAGCACTTTGCCTTCATTGCGGTCCGCAAACAAATCCGTCTCATCGCGGCGCATATAATATAGCAGGCTGGATAAGATCGTAAATGCCGATAAAAATCCTTCCCCGCCGGAATTGCGGGCCACCTGTGACCACGTTATCTCATACTGGCGCTGTTCTTCGATTTTATGCAGATGTATCTGCACAGAACCGATTCCGACGACTACATCATAGAGATTTTTCGTCGTCATCCGTGTCCCGAGATATTCCTGCGCGTTTTCGTTTCGCTCCAGCAGTTCAATCCCTTTTTGCGTTACCTCATCCATAAAATCCTGAATCCGGATCTGATACAGACTTTCATTTTCCTCCCAGTCCGGCAGCGATATTTTCAGCATTTTTACATTTTTATCCCGGATCGGTATCGTAGAATTTTGATCAATCCGCGCAAGATTCTGGTGCACCTCCTGCACATATCCGCCCAGCAGCTCTGTGATCCGGTTCTTCTCTTCCTCTACGACCGAAATATCTACCTGAATCTTCTCCATCAGGCTCTCATAAGACTGCAGCGTCGTATGGAGCTGGCGCAGTACCTGTCCCGCATGACCGGTCAGCGACAGCATTGCCTCGATTGGCTTCCGGTAAAAATCTTCCGCAAAAATCTCCCTGCGTACCATCTGATTCAGCAGTCCGGTCAGCCTGTCCTTCTGCTGCTGCCTGCGTTCCTGACAGTCGTGATAGTCCCGCACCAGCATCCCTTTCCTGCGGCGCAGTTCTTCTCTTGAAAGCCGCTCCACCGCCTCCTGCAGCGCCGCGATCATCCTAAGCTCCCGGCTGCGCATCACAGCTTCCTGCAGCTGTTCCTGTACCCGCCGGTTCCCTGTATCTGTCCGGTCCGCATGATTTCCTGCTTTCTCCGTCCCAGCCGTATGATTTCCTGCTTCCTCCGTCCCAGCCGCAAAATCCGGACCATCTGCCAAACCGGCATCCACGTCCGGCTGCTCCTGCAGCGATTTCCACAGCATACGTTCATCCTTCGCCGAAGCGGCATCCGATTCCAGACGGCGCGCAATCAGCTCCCAGAGCTGTTGTTCATCCTGCGGCAGAAACTCCGCATACTCCGCAAGCGCGGTCAGATGCTCCTCATACCAGTCCCACCGCTTCTGCTGCTCCTGCTGTGCCTGTTCCAGTTCCGTGCGCTGATACTCTTTTTTCCCGATTTCCGTTTCAAAATCTACCGGCTGTATTTCTTCTTTTGGCAGCGGATGTGACTGGCTGCATTTTTCCATCAGGACCTTTTTCTGCTGTTCCAGACGCTGGCTGGCAAGCGCCGCATTTTTATCTGCCTCATTCCACTGGGCTTTTTTCAGCTCGTACTGCTGCTCCCGCATCGATAACAGCTGTTCCTGATACTCCTCCGCTTTTGCATCATACACCGTCTGCTTCCATGCATCATCCGCCAGATGGTATTTTTTCTGCCTCCGCGCAAGCTCACGCGCCAGCCTGCGCTCCTTTTCCCGCGCCCCCTGCAGCAGCCGTTCGATCTCCTGCTGTCTTAAGGAAATCTGGCTCGTGATAGCCTGATAGCGGTTTTCCAGATCTTCCACCCTTCCCTGCAGCGTTTCCGGCTCCGGCTGTCCTGTCTGCTCTGTCTGATCTTTCCGTTTTATATGCTCATACTGCTGATAACAGGCAGCTTTTTCAGCCAGCTCCTCCGCCATCCGCCTGCTGTGCTCCAGTTCGATTTCCTGTTTTCTGGCACGTTCCCGCAGCTTTCCGGCTGTACGGTCCGCGAGCTGTTCTCTTTCCTTTGTAATTGCCAGATCATGCTGCAGCGTTTCCAGCTGCTGTTTTTCTTCCAGATAAGACTGATATGCCTGATGCAGCTGTTTTAAATCATCCAGCCTGCGCTCCTGCGCGCTCTGCTGTCTGACATTGTCCTGTATCTGCTGCTGCAGCCTGCGCAGCTCTGCCGCCAGCTGCTGCGCTTCTTCCCTCTGTTTCAGGATCGTCTGCTCCAGTTCTTTTAATGCTTCTGAAATCTGCTCCAGCCGCTGTTTCGCCTGTTCCATGCCCTCCTTCGTCACTGTCTGGCTGCGCAGCTGCTCTTTTTTCTCAAAATACGTCTCATATTCCTCACGCCGTACCTGTATCTGTTCTTTTTTCTTTGCGATCTGGCGCTCTTTTTCCGCTGCCATCTGTTTCAGCTTTTCTTCATTTAACAAATGCTCGTTAAACAGCATATAAAAGCTCACATGCTCCAGCTCCTGCACCGGATTTCTTTCCGCGTCTTTCTGACCGTCCAGCTGTTCCCGGATCATCAGCGGTATCGGAAACGATGTATACGGCAGCTCTTTTTCCTGTTTTTTCGCGTCTGCCTGTTTCAATTTTTCCAAATCCCGTCTGGAAAGGAGCAGCGCATATGGCAGAAACGGATACGTACGCACCAGCTGTTCATTTTGCGCCTGTGTATACTGATTTTTCTTTAACCACTCCATCCCATAGACATAAGAAATGCCCAGACTCTCCAGCAGCTGTCCGAACTCCTCCGGCAGCTCCAGCACTCTTCCCTGTGTCAGTTTCTGGTATTCCTTCTGGAGCAGGTCTTCTTCCTTTTCCAGATTCCGCTTTGCCCATTCGATCTCTGACAGCTTGCGCTGCGCTGCATGCAGAATCTGCTCCATATCATACAATACCGTTTCGTCCAGTCCGAAATAACGCAGGATTTTCCGCCGCTGGGACAGCTCCTCTTCATAAGAACGGAGCAGTTCTTCAGCCTGTGCCAGCTCCTGCTCCTTCTGCATTTTCCTGCGTCCGGCATCTTCCAGATTCCGCTCCTTTTCTTTCTGCGCCCAGCTGCCCTCCTCCGCGGCTTTCTGCATCTTCTGATAGTCTTTTTTCAGACCGTCCAGTTCTTTGTCATATTCCTGCAGACGGATTTCCAGCGCCGCCGGCTCATATTCTCCCAGAATATTGCGGATCCATGCTGGTTTATAACGTTTATTATACGCCTCTTCCTTCGCATCATACTCCCGGATCAGCGCCTGTACGCTGCCGACACGCGTACTCAGCTCCAGCACACCGGCACGGCAGGTCTCCCTCTTTTCTTCTTCGGATGCGATCTTTTCCTGTGTCTGCGCCAGCTGCTGCGCAAACACTCCGGTCTGCTCCTGCTGGCTGTCGCTTTGCTGCTTATAATGCTTCCACAATGTATGTCCCAGCTGCCTGCGCTCCTGCCCGAAGTCCTGCTCCTTCTGGTTCAGCACTTCCAGCTGCTGCGCATACTGCGCACATTCTGTCCGCTGCTCCTCCAGCTCCTGCTGCTGTCTGGCGCAGTCCAAAAGCTGCAGCGTATGTCTGGTCTGTTCATATTCCTGCTCTTTTTCGTCCCGCTCCAGCTGAATCATTTCCCGCTGCGCCCTGCAGAAACGCTCCGCATCCATCGCTTCATAGACAGCTTTGGAAATCTGCTGGTACCTTAAATGACCGATATCCGCAAGAATCCGCTGCTGGTCCGCTTCGATGGCTGCACAATCCGCCTGCGCTTTCTTTTTTGCTGTCTCCAGCTGCCATAAAAAAATCCCGATCTGGTCCTGCTGCAGCCCCAGTTCCTGCTCCACCGCTTCGTATACCTTTGCCGTCTCCATAATCCCCTGGGACTCCTGTGAAAACTGGCGGATCACGTCCCTGCGCTGGATTTTTGACTGGTTATCCTTGTACTGGCAGACATATTTTTCCAGAATGCTCTGAAACTCCTTCATCCGGTCTTTCTCTTTATTCAGCTTGCTGGCCACCGCATCCAGCAGCCATTTTTCTACCAGACCTTTTTCATCTTTGCAGTCCCCGAACAAATCTGACAGACCAGACTCTTTCAGATTCACTTTCTTCATAATCGTTTCCCACTCTTTATAATGAATCTGATATTCCGCCAGCTTGTCAAAATACTGTCTGGACTGGGCACTGTTGCTCATATCATAGCTGAAAAACTTTACCGACGGATCTTTTTTATAACTGTCAAACAGCTGCCTGCACGCCGCAAAGCTTTTCAGCGACATTTCCTTTTTCCGCTTTTCCACGACCGGCAGATGTTCAAGATCATACGGACAGGACGTCTGATACTCACTGATAAACTGGATGATTTCCAGCGTCTCGTTCGCATCCGCTACGTCTGCACCAATTTCCTGCCGCCTGCGCACCATCATTCCGGTCATCACATAACCGGCGCCGTGGTCCAGCACCCACTCTACCAGAATAAACGTCGGTCTGGGCGTCGTAAAATAACTTTCAAACGGCCGCTCCTTCGCATCCCGGTAACGCTTGTGCACAAACGGGGCCATCATCATCTGCACGAGCACCGATTTTCCTCCGCCGTTGCGCAGCGACAGCAGGGTACTCTCGCCATTCATATGAAACGTCTCGTCACTGATACGGATGGCATTGTTATTATAATTCAGATTGATCAGCCGGATGGCGTTAATTTTACTCATCGTTTAATCCTCCACTCCCAACACCCGTCTCACGCGCAGATAGTGATTCTGGTTCAGCAGATTCCAGTCCATAAAGCTGTCCAGCTTTTTCGTCGTCTGTATCATCTCGTCTTCTTCCACATATTCAATCAGCCCCTGTTTCTCCAGAAACTTTAAAATATGGTGCAGAAAGCCTTCTTTCGTCGTCTTTGCCCGCGAGCCCTTCTCATCTGACCGCAGCGCCTCGTACGCCTCATACATATCCGCAAACGCCAGTCCCCGTTCTTCATCCGTCTGCTCACTGCTGCTTTCCGCCCCTGTTTTCAGGTATGTGCTGATGCTGTTTTGCACTTCCCCGACACGCAGAAAGTCCCGCGACTTACTGCTCCTGCCCTGTCCGTCATAAAACTCCACCAGCAGCGTCAGGATCACAAACTGGGATAAAAAATAGTCACGGTCTGTGCCACCAGATTTGCAGAGCGCAGCTTTTAACTGTGCTTTCGAAAAGCCTAAAAAATGGTTTTCCTCCTGCGGGATCAGATAAATCACATCCCCGTAACGCTCAATACTGCTGGATGCAATCTCCCCCTGCGATTTCACAAGGTTCTGTATCTGTTCATTTTCCGCATACGCCTCGTACAGTCTGCTTTCCGTCTCCTCATGAATCTCATGATGCTCCAGCAGAAAATAAAATATTTCCTGGCTGGTACGGATTTCTTCCATTTCATATGCCATAATAACGCCTTTGCATCCTTTCTTTCATTTGATCTAAATATATTGTGCGCGAAACAGCAGGTTCGAACACCGGATCACCTTCTGACTGCCCTGCCCGTCACAGACATCTTCAAAAACGACAGCCTCTGTACCTTCCATCCTGCACACAAAAATCCTGCCAATCCGCTTTCTGCCCGCCGCCTCCTGCTCCTCCAGCAGCTGGAGCAGCATTTCATTTAACTGGAATCCCCCGGACGTATCCTGTATAAATTCACTGCGTTCTTTTTGCAGTGCAGCGATATCGATTTCCCTGCTCTTGATCAGCTCAACCATCACTTCTTTAAAGATCTCCACATTCGGTATGAGTCTTGTCCGAAGCTCCGGTTCCCCGGCCACGTCCTCCCTGCATTGCTCCAGCGTAAACGTTTCTTCCTCACTCAGACGCTTCGTAATATATCCAAGACAGCCCCGGTATGTTTCCAGTTTTTTCAGACGCAGCAGCTCCTGCTCTTTCTGCCACTGCTCTTCGTCAAAATCGATCTGCTCCTTACTATCTTCTTCCAGCTTTTTACGGACTGCCCGCTGCGGCTCCAGCGCTTTATTCAGATTGTAAATCTGCTCCGGTCCCTGCAGAAACAGCGGCCGGAAAAAAATATCCATCCGCGCAAGTCCCTGCGGGTCTTCCAATATCGGATCAAACAGATCACTGCGCAGCGAAAATCTCTGTATCAGAGACATCTGTGACAGCTCTTCCAGTTCCTTTGTATACAGCGCTTTCAGATCCAGATGATTGTTCAGAATCTTCTGATGCTCATCAATCGCGCGGTTTAAATACCCTTCAATAATCCGCAGATTCCCCAGATTTTCTTCTTCCTTCGCATTCAGTCTGTGCACATTGATGTGCTCCTCCTCCAGCTGCGTGGCACGCGCCTTTACCATATCCCGGTATTCCAGAAACTGCTTTCTCGTATCCCGTATCGTGTCCATATTTTCTTCCAGAATCTGCTGGTAATCCGTAACCGAATAATTCAGCGCATTCCGCCGGATTCTGCTCATCGCACCCTTTCCTGGGCGGATCCACCACCACAACATCTGCATGATACCTCT
>CANTHI010000125.1 GCA_947653505.1 uncultured Eubacterium sp. | reverse complement strand
TTCTGGCAGGTCTGGATTCCCCTACCGCTGGAAAAGTATATCTGGATGGTACAGATATTTCCAGCCTGAGTGTGGAACAAAGGACCAGAATCCGGAGGGAAAAAACCGGATTTATTTTTCAGTCCTATGAACTGCTGCCTGCTCTCCGGCTCCTTGACAATATCTGTCTGCCGCAGCTTTGTCCAGAGCCTGCATACGTAAAAGAGCTGCTGCATACACTGGAAATCAGCGAATTTTCAGCCTTTTACCCGGACCAGCTGTCAGGAGGCCAGCAGCAGCGGGCAGCGATTGCCAGAGCGCTCATCAACCATCCGTCGATCTTATTTGCGGACGAACCAACCGGAAATCTGGATTCCAAAACGGAAAAAATTGTCATTGACCTGCTCCGGAAGCTGGCTGTAACATACAAAACCAGTGTCGTCCTTGTCACACACAACGAAGACCTGAGAAAGTACGCAGACCGCATCATCCGGCTTGAAGATGGCAGCATCATAGCAAATGAATACTTAAATTGCAGCGCGAATCAGATGGCAGAACATGAAAATGGAAAGACTGGTGACTAAAATGACTCTTCCAAAGCTTATGATCGTCGTAAAAGGATATCTCTGGAAAGATAAAAAAGGCACCGTTCTTTCCAGCCTGTTTCTTTGCTGTGTTACAATATTTCTTCTGACAGGAAACCAGCTTTTTGTAAATATGCAGGCTGCGGACCAGCGGAACGCACAGGCACTGGAAGGCAGACAGCACGCCTCCTATTTTGATCTTTCCCAGGAAGAATTTCTGAAAATCAAATCCTGCAGCTTTGTTGCCCAGGCAGGAAGGATTGTTTCCCTGGGACATTCCGAAGACGGCACAGATTTTGCATACATAGATGAAGACTTCCGGGATTTAGGCGCCACAGTGGCGCGCAAAAATATAAAAAAACTGATCCGGGGACATTGGCCGGAAAAGAAAGAAGAAAACAAACACGAAGCCGTGTTTACAGAAAATTTTATGCAAAAGCACGGACTGGAAACCGGGGATTCCATCACAGTGAATCTGACCGCAGATGATCCGGACACCGGAGATCTGCTATTTCACAAAAACGGCCTGACGCTTACAGCTGTCGGGATCATCGAACCAGAGACCGGATTCACAGACCGGATGGCCGGATATGTCTCACAAAGTCTTGCGGATGAGATGATCCGCCAGTATGGCCTGCGCGTAAATGTCGTCGTACGTTTTGACCACCCGGAGAACATCACACAGTATTTTGACCAGCTAAATGCCCGTCTGGGATACATCGGAGATTCCGCTGATGCTTTACATGCAAGAAAAAATCTGATGCTCGTATCCGCCGCAGACAACAGCGGAACACTGAAAAATCAGAACAGAATGATGAATTTCGCATTATGGCTGATCAGCGTTATGGTTGTATATCATATTTTTTACAACCGCCTGTTTGAAAAAAAGAAAGATTTTACGACGCTTCTGAAAATCGGATTTCATTCCAGAGATCTTTTTAAAATAGCCAGTATGGAATTTCTGATTCTGGCATGTATCGGTATGGCATCTGGAATATTTGCGGGATATTTTGTAAACAGAGCTGTATACAGCAGGGTGCTGGACGCATGGATCAATACTTATGATGCCGGATCGTATGTTTCTGCGGATTTATCTTTTCGCAGTATAAAAAATACCGCCATCCTGCTTATGCTAATCAGTATGCCGGTAATTGCTTCCGCACTCTTGCAGCTGCGAAGTGCCGTACCGGTCAGCATAATGCGCGGCAGAAGAAAAAATGTACGTAAAGTAATCCTCTCCCTGATGATTGTCTCCCTGTCCGCTATTTTAATCAGTATTCTGGGCATACAGGATAACCAGAGCGACGCGGGTATTTTATACGTAAAAGAATATGTTCCCGGAGACATGCAGGTTACAACGGGCGGAATATCTGAAAATATTTTCGGCGGCAGCATTCCCTCCATATCTGGTCAGGCCTACGAGGAAATCAGGACCAATCCGCAAATCCATCAGGTACAGGATTATCAGATCAATTACGATAACAGCCTGTTTCTCTGTGCAAAAAAACAGGATCTGAATCCGGATGGCGGATTTTATGAAAGCAGTCTGGAAATGGAACAGGATATCGACGGAAAAAAGCAGTGCCTTTATAATCTGATTTCTGTGACGACAGACAATCTGCAGGCGCTGGTTCCATCGTATGACGAAGCAGAAGATGGCCATGCCGTCATTCTGGACGAAGAGCTGGCAAAGACATTTCATCTGGAAATCGGGGATACCTTTACGCTGTATGACGAACAACTGATTGAAAACGGCTCTAAAAATGGAAGCAGGTGTGTCAGGGTAAAGCTTTTGGATACCCGGAGTATCATTCTGTCCGAAAACCATCTGGGAAGCAATCTGATCCTGACAGATCCCGAAACCGCCCGCTTATTTCCAGGAGAGCTGCACAGACAGGTCGTCAATATCTGGACTTCCGGCAAAAACAGCCGGGAATCTGATGTCGAATACATTGCCCAGACTTATGGATATTCCTTCCACAGCGCCAGAAGACAGATCCAAAAATATGCCCAGTCAGATCAGAGCCAGAAAACCATGCGTTTCTTTTTTATTGCCGTTCTGGCACTGACAGGCCTGATTACCTATTTCAATACCGTATTTACAAATCTGCTGGATCAGCGGAAAGATTTTGCCACCCTGCATAAAATCGGAATTAGCAGGCGGGAAATATACCAGATGACGTTAAAAAATGGTATCTGGCAGGGGACAGCAGCTGCGACAGCAACAGGAATCGTACAGGCCGGGCTGTGCATGGGCGGAGCCGGCCGGTTCTGTATGCTGTTTGCGCTGACCGATGCAGGAATCGTACTGGCAGGTGTGGTATTTCCAATGATGATTTTATGGATGCAATCAAAAACAGCAATGTGGTAATAAGCACCAGCGCCAGGAATACCTATGTCACCCTTGAAAAAGTTTATAGGACGGCTGATCTGTCTTGTTGGAAAAAGACCGGGTCAGCCGCCGCACAGTTTGTAACAAAAAAAATGTTTCAGGTACCGCTTTTTAACTGATCACGCGTATGGCTTTGCTGATTGATCTGTAATCATAATCAGAAAGTTTTATGCCTGTCTTCATATTGCTGGCATGGACCACCCTGCCACTGCCGTCATAGACTGCTGCATGGAAGAATTTATTTTCACCGTCTGCAGAGCTGTAAATAATAATATCTCCTGCTGACAGGCTCTCCAGCGGTACCTCTGTTCCAACAGCCGCCAGCGCCTGGATATCTCCCGGCAGCTCTATTCCGGCCAGTGCATAAACTGCTTTGACAAACCCGATGCTGTCTGTTCCCAGCTCTAAGTCTGTTCCGCCTGGCTTATAAGGATTTCCAAGATATAATTTTGCCAGTTCCGCAATCTGTTCACCGGCAGCCTGCTGCTCTTTTGAAATATTTGTGGTCTCTCCGGCATGTGCTGCTGCGTTCGCCGGGCTGTCCGGTCTTTCTTTCCCATCCAATACTTCTGCCCCGCTTTTTCCCATATTTTCAGCCTGACTGGCTGTTTCACCCGGTGCTTCCTGTGCGGATGCTGTGAATGTTGTCAGAATACAGCAGATGATTCCCGCTGCCACAACAGCCGCTTTCTTTGAATATCTTTTTGTGTTCATAATAAAACGAATCCTTTCTTCTATTTCTGAGTGTCTGGCAAAACAGGCATTGAGCGGCCATACAGACTGCCGGGATTCCTGTGCCAGACGGATTAAAGCATGTGCATAAGCTGTTTTGTAATGCTTTGAACAGGTACGGATCACTTCTTCATCACAGGCAAGCTCAATATCTCTGTTTATTAATACTGCCATTATCCAGACCAGTGGATGAAACCAGTAAATGCATATAGTCAGACATAGCAGATATTTCACAAAAACATCCTTTCTGTGGATATGTACCCATTCATGTTCCATAATACAGAAAAATTCCTCTTCATTCAGGCTGATTTCAGAAGGAAGCAGAATCACCGGGCGGATTACGCCGTATGTCAGAGGGCTTTTTACAAATTCCGATCTGCGAAGGGCTGCTTTCGAAAAGCTGCGATGCAGCCGCAGCCATTTTTCAGCTGTCTCGTTATAAAAAGGCAGCGATGTTTTGTATAACCTTAACATACAGCGATGTTTTATCAGAATCCCTGCAGCAAGCATACCCGCCACTGACAGCCATATCACGTAACATACTTCTTTCAGATAAATCTTTGCAACCGCATTCTGCACCCATTTCGCCGCTTTTCCAAAATCTGTACTTACAGGAAATGCGTCCGGGCCAGCAGAATTTTTATCAAAAAGGGCATCTGACCGCCCAGGGCTGCTGCTTCGCGCATCCGTCCGCATCCCTCTCTGGAGCTGTCTTTTCAACGCAGACGTCTGCAGGTTCTGCGAGATTGTCTTTTGCAGCCAGCTTCCTGCAGATTCGCTGACCGGTATGGAATATGGAAAAAGCAGCCGCACTATGGCACAGAGCCATAGAAAAACAAAAAACCGCTTTGGAATCTGATGAAAGAAAAAATGCCTGAAGCAGATAATGATCGCTATCAGAAAAGATCCACCCAGCCCTATCTGCAACATATTTATATGCTTCATAGCCACCTCATTCTAATTCTTCTGCCAGCTTTTTCAGCCGTGCGATGTCTTCCGGTGTCAGTTCCTGCTGTCCAAGCAGCGACGCAAGCAGCAGATCTTTCGATCCGCCATATATTTTGTCTATCAAATCTTTTGTCGCCGCTTTTTGTACTTCTTTTCTGCTAATCAGCGGACTGCAGAGAAATCCCGGATCTGTGCGCAGAACCGCTTTTTTTTCTACGCATTTTTTCAACACCGTATAGGTGGTTGTTTTACTCCAGTTAATCTGCTCCTTCAGCCGCTGTGCAATTTCTTTTGCTGGTAAATCACCTTCTTTCCATAATAAGTCCATTACTTTTAATTCTGACTCAAATAATTTTACTGACATACAGTTCCTCCGTTCTATTGCAATAGAATAATTATATTCTATCCCAGTAGAACGGAATTGTCAAGCATCATTTTCCTATTTCCTCTTTCGGATTTATCGTGTATAATAGCGGTTAAATGGATGTGCTGAAATGACGCGCATGATGTCATATATAAAGCTGGGGATGCTCAAAGAGCAGAAAGGAGGGGGAACACCTATGTACCGGGTTGCCATCTGCGATGATGAACCACACGCCGCAGAGCAGAATGAATCCATGCTCTGCCATATCCTGGAGGACAGGAAACTGAAACGCGATATTGATTATTCTGTCCATTGTTTTTCCTCACCTGTGCCTTTGCTTGCACAGATGGAAAAACAGCCATCTGCTTTTCACCTGCTTCTGCTGGACATCAGACTGGAAAATGACAACGGCATTTCCCTTGCCGCGCATCTGCGGGAAATAGACGCGGACTGCTCCATTATCTATATCACTGCATACCGGGATTATGTTTTCGACTGCTTTGACACACGCCCGCTCCACTATCTGCTCAAACCGGTAGACCAGGAAAGGCTGGCAAGGGTCATCGGACGTGACCTGGAGGAAAATTACCACCCGGAACGGATCAGTCTCCTGGTGGATGGCTGCTGGCAGACTGTGGATGCCCGGAACATCCTCTATGCAGAAGCTACCAGCCATAAATCCGCCGTCCACCTGCAAGGTGGAAAGATTTTGTATATCAACCAGAATTTTTCCGAACTGCTCCCCCGCCTGAACGGAAAACGGTTCTGCCGCATCCATTTCAGCATCCTTGTGAACCTGGAGCACGTTTACCGCCTGACGAACAGCGCCCTGACACTGGACGACGGCCGGGAGCTTCCCGTCAGCCGCTCCCGGCAGAAGGAAGTCAAAAAACGGTATATCGCTTTCATCAGGTAAAAAGCCCCATCATTTTTCCGGCATCTGCAAAGCTGTGGCGGCAGAAAATAAGCCTGTGGGAAATTCCAGCAGCAGCTCGCTCTGATATTTCTGTGCTATGGCCTGCACAGCTTTCAGGCCATAGCCGTGAACCGTCCTGTCCGCCTTTGTCGTGTGGCACAGGCCGGTTTTTTTATCATAGTTTACCGGGCCAAACCGTGGGTTCTCCACGCCGATGTACAGATGCGCTCCCCGGATGTGTATGCTGACCCGCAGCCATTTTTCCGCCCCCTCCGGAGCCAGGGCATTGGCATCCAGGGCATTTTGCAGCAGATTCATCAAAACAGTACAAAGCTCCGTATCTGGAAACGGCAGCGTATCCGGGGCACTCACCTCATGCTCTGCTTTAATCCCCAGCTTCTGCGCACGGGCCAGTATCGTTGTCAGTACCGCATTGATGGCCGGATGCGAAACATATGCCATAGCAGGAACCGCCTCCACATCAGACAGCAGGCCGTCCAGATATTTTTCCAGCCTGTCCCATGCTCCCGCCTGGGACAGCTTCTGCAAGACGGTGTAATGATTTATCGTTTCATGCCGCATCCTGCGGAGCGATTCATCGCTCTCCCGTACTACCGCAAGCTGTTCCCGCGCCATGCTTTCCCGCGCCGCCAGCACCTGCATCTGTGTTTCCCGCGCCGCCATAAATCGGAGCTGGGACAGTACGCTTACCAGAAAACACAGCAGCAGCAAAAAGGTACTCCACCAGTACAGCGGGATGTCCGGCTGATGCCCTGCGATTTGTGAAACGAGCCACTGCATATAGGGAAACAGTCCGCCGCCACACAATCCGGACAGCAGGCACGCCGCCCCGATTCCGGCACCGGATAGCAAAAGTCCCGGCAGGAACAGACGGAACACCTGATTTTCATCCCTGTATTCCAATACGGCACACACCACAAGCGCCGCCGCAGTCAGATAAAACGCTTCCCCCATCCGGGAACCGATCATAGAAAACGCAGGAACCACCGTCTGAAATCCCGCGACCACAAAATAAACCAGTCCCGGCAGAAAAGCGAAAGGCAGGAACAGTTTCCGCCATTTTTTCATGTACAGCAGCAAAAAGAACGGCAAAAGGGCGAACAGCGCCGCCCTGGACAGGGAAAGCCACAGTCCATAGATTTCCGGGGAAAGGATATACCCGCCCCGGCTTTGCACATGAAAATAAAACACCTGGGCCAGCGCCGCAAAACCGGGCAGCAGAACCGGCCAGTCACATTGTCCTTCAGTTGTAAGCCCAAACAAAAACAGCCCAAGTGCAAGCAGAGACACCACGGCAAAGACTGCGGCCGGAAGTGTGCTTTTCGCAGTATCAGCCCGTCCGGTTTCTTCCATTACGCCACGGTCCGTAAGATACAAAAACGGGAGCGGCTCCCCCGCGTCCTTTGCCGTTTCCAAAGTCACCGTTTTCCCCGCAAAGTCCCTGGGCAGCATAAAGACAGCGCTGCCCAGCGTTTTCCCGTCCCATGCCTCCATACGGCCTAATATCTCCCCATCTAAAAACACTTCCGCTTCACCCGTATGCCTGACTTCCAGCATCGGATGCCACCGGCCCTCCCATTTGGGAAGCATCACCGCCAGCGTCAGCGCACCGGCATACTCATAACCTGCATCCAGCGCCATCCCGCCGCCATTGACTCCTGCTTCCAGCCTGAGCTGTTCCCGGCGGGGAGCAGTCTCCGATGCCAGAAGCTCTGTCATCGCCAGCGTACAGATCAGAAACAGCACGCCTGCCAGCCATCCGGGGATTGCCCTTTTCCTTTTCCAAAGCAGCATATTTCCCACCTCCAGCAAATTGTATGCTATTAGCGTAAAGGGTAAAACTGCCAGTGTCAAGAACCCAAAACTGCAAAGCAGGTAAAAAAATTGCAAAGTAAGACCCCCCCCTTGTTATCCATCCCCATTTTTTGTATATTGTGCAATAGAGAAGCATAAGCGGGGTGGAACAATCCCCCGCCATAAATCAGGAGGGACAGACTATGAAAAAATGGATCACAAAACGGGCGCTTCCAGTGCTTTTGTCCATTGCGGCCATCATAAGTACCGGCGGCATACCTGCCCAGGCCCAGGCCATCAGCTTTGCATTTTTTAACGGCGCAGCTGATACGCCTGCAGCCAAAAGCGGTATCGTGTATCTTGATGAGAACGGAAATGAACAGACAGCCAGTCATGCAGCTGTTGTCAACAGCGGCCTGACAACGTGGAATAGCGGCTGGTATGTAGTCAGCAGTGACGTAACTATTAACAGCAGTATTACCGTTACTGGAACAGTTTACCTAATTTTAGCGGACGGCTGCCATCTGAATGCTTCCAATGGCGGTATCAGAGTAAGCGAGGGCAACAGTCTGATTCTATACGGGCAAACCGACGGTACAGGTACATTGACCGCAACTGGCAGCAACGGCAGCGCTGGCATCGGAGGAGGCTTCGGAGGCAACGGTGGTACCATCTCCATCAGCGGCGGCACAGTGTACGCAACTGGCAGCGAAGGCGCTGGCATCGGAGGAGGAGGCGGTGGCGATGGCGGTACCATCTCCATCAGCGGCGGCACAGTGTACGCAACTGGCAGCGAAGGCGCTGGCATCGGAGGAGGCCTCGGAGGCAACGGTGGTACCATCTCCATCAGCGGCGGCATAGTGACCGCAACCGGCAGCAACGGCGCCGGCATCGGAGGAGGAAACAGTGGCAACGGTGGCACCATCTCCATCAGCGGCGGCACAGTGACCGCAACCGGCAGCAACGACGGCGCTGGCATCGGAGGAGGAGTCGGTGGCGATGGCGGTACCATCTCCATCAGCGGCGGCATAGTGACCGCAACCGGCAGCGACGGCGCCGGCATCGGAGGAGGAGGCAGTGGCAACGGTGGCACCATCTCCATCAGCGGCGGCACAGTGACCGCAACCGGC
>CANTHI010000124.1 GCA_947653505.1 uncultured Eubacterium sp. | reverse complement strand
ATGGCGATTGCTTGTACGCTTAAACTCACCTTTCTTCTTTTCCTGTTACCTGCTGGATACATTGAACCAGACCGTTCAAAACTTCATTCCGTCTGTCAGATGCGGTGATCCCATACTCTGCAGTCAGAAGAAACAGCAGCCTTTTTAAATCCGAAGATACATATACAATATCTCCCCTGCCTATTCCAAGCTGTATCAGTGTATCCGTAAACTGTTCATAAAAATGCCCTAACATATCAGGCCTCCGTTCTGCAAAAGGATCTGATGGTTCTCAAGCTTTTGAACGACTGGAATAAGCCTTTGGACCGGCACTCCGATCAGGTTGCTGATATCAATCAGATCATTTGTCCCATCCGCATATGCAGTTACGTTCAGCATTACCTCTGCCTCGTCGTACGCTTCTCCTTTCTGACTGAGCATTGGATACAGTCCCCTTTTTCCAAGCTGTGGTTCGCATAAAACTCCTGCCCTGTAATATCTGTTATGCTCCATCGCCTGGATCACTTCTGTCATCACATCATAGCTCCCCTGAAATCCTGCCGGACTGACCAGTCCCATATGATCGGCAGACGTGTGATATTCCGGATATTCTCCAAATTTAGACCGGCAGAAACATACGACCGGCAGGTCTATGCCCGGCGCATTATACTGCCGTTCATCAGACCCCCTCTGCAGATAAGTATACACGGTATGCCTGCCACGAAACTGCAGCACATTTTTGAGCGCTTTATCTGCCAGTGTATCCGCATATCTTGATTCTACCAGCGAATAATCCCTGTCATCGCCTACACAGGAAAGATTAAAGCCTGCTGCCACATGCTCTTTCAGGTATTTCCAGCGCTCATCCATACTCAGATAGGTAATGGATCCGATCGTTTCCGGAACATAGACAAAGCGGTACGTGTATCTTAAATCTACCCCCCCCCTTAAAAAAGAAGCGATATATTTCACCAGTCCCGCGGACAATGCCGGACCCGAGCATTCATTGTTTGCCATAGACGGATGACAGATATATGTTGAAATCAGAATCTCGTCCTTACCCGTTCCCGGCAGGATAATTTCCCCATATGTCAGGCTGCCGTCTTTTAACTCACTGTCAATAACCATATGATATCTGCCGGGCTTTAACGCCTGTTTCTGATTTTCACTCATGCAGAATCCAAAACGTTTTTTATAATAAGAAGTGACATATGGCACCACATCCGGCTGATCAGGCTGCGTATAAATATATTGTTTTAGTTCTTCCAGCTCTACCCACTGATCCGTTGGGATGGAATAACCTAATACAAAAAGATTGTTTTCTTTAAAGTCAATGATACGATGGCCCTGCTCATTTTCAATATATGCTTCCCTGATGACCCACTCCTGCGGTACCGTCCAGTCAAATACTCTGGTTCCGCTTGGGACCTCATAAATGCCAAGCCCTGCATAACCGTCCAGCCATTCTTTTAAAATCTGCAGTGTCTTTCTTACCCCGTCTCCTGTAATGCTCCGGCAGATTGGATAGATTTGCCGTGCCAGCTGATAGATCTGCTCTCCTTCGAAGAAATGTTTTTTCATGTCTGATATCTCCTGCTCTTTCTGCCACCATCTTTATTTCTCAAGTTTTTGTATAATCACATCCACCATTTCTCCAACGGTATGAAAATCAGACACCTCTTCCATCTGAAACTTTATCCCAAATTTCTTTTCTATTAAAACGATCAGATTAATCTGTTCCATACTGTCCCAGTCCTCAATATCATCCGCCGTTGTTTCTGCTTTCACTTCAATACTACTGTCATCAAATACATCCTGAAAAATGGTATTCAATATTTTATAAATTTCTTCTTTCTGCATTTCCATGCCCTTCCACCTGTATCACTGTATTTTTGTTTTTATAATCCTTCTGTATCTGATACATCCACTCTGAATTACCTTCCTCGTCTTCAGCCACTTTTTCAAACCCCATAAGCGCATAAAATTCCCGGACCATGCCGTTTTTTGCCGTAGGATAATAGTACCCATCGATCCTGCCGATTCTCTTCTCCGCGCACTTTTGTACGAGCATATCCATCATTGCATACTCCATATCCCTTTTTAATACCCTGCAGCTCATGATCCATAGTCTGACCCTGCACACTCCCTCCTGGAGCTGTCCGATCACAACAGATACTATACCATTATCTCCAAACCGGTCTTCCAGTCTTCCATAAAGCGTAATATATGCCGGATCTGCTGCCAGCTCTTCTATTTCTGTTTTCGTATACCGTCTGGTAGTCAGATTAAACTGATTGCTCTTATTACTTAACTGCGCAATTCTTGCCAGATAAGCCCCTTCAAATGGTCTGATCACTGCTTTCATCTCCAAAGACAGCAGATACTCCCGATAGTCATGAAACGCAGACTGCGCTTTCATCCGCTGCGCATTTTCCCTATACATCGCATTCCGTTTTGCATCATCTTCGGACAACTCTGTCACCTCAAAAAAACCAGATCTGTCCAGTATCTGTATATACTGATGGACATCTCCTATTTCTGGTGCTGAAACTTTGGGCAGATGTCCCGTTACAATATGCCGTTCTGCCGGATTATCATCTACAAACACCAGACTTTCCGGAAGCAGGTGTAAATCTGACGCAATTTTGACAAAATTCTGATCTTTCGGCTCCCAGTTTGCCCTGATCTGTATGAAATCGTTCTCCGTCAGAACACTATCCGGATGATGCAGGCCAGCCAGTGCATTTTCCATATTATTTTTAGAATCAACAGCAAGTATCACTCCAAGCTGCAGATGTTCTTTGATATATTGCTGAAATTCCAGATATGCCTGTCCTTCGGGTGTTTCCGGACCAAGTATCACATTTTCTGCCCCGTCTTCTCCGACAACTCCTCCCCAGAGCGTCTGGTCCAGATCCAGTACGAATCCTTTTTTATTTTTTCCAAATACAGATTTGATGATATTGGCTACATGAAACGCCAGATACGGAATGGCATTTACATTGAGCGCATATTTATACATATAATAGTAAAACGGATCAGACCATTCTTTCAGTCCGTAATCTGCCGAAAGATACTGAATATCGCATATATAAAAATCCGCATGTGCCCTGGCGTAGCGGTAAAACTCCATATTCAGCCTTGCCAGATAATTTCCCCTTCCATGCAGATCCGATACATCCTTATTTCCAAGAAGCCGGTAAAACGGCATCTCAAAGTTATTCTGAATCACTGGACAGTGGCAGCGTCTGCTAAGACTGTCCCAGATTTTTTGAAACTTATTTACTTCCCGTATCAGTTTCTGATCAATTTCATCTTCCCGGTCTTTCAAAGACGGATAGCTTTCAATATTGCGGTTTGATGTACAGATATAAATCATATCTGGTGCAAATTCCTCTAATCCGGAATCATCAAAAACCGCATCCTCATAATACCGGTTATATCCACTTTCATAAAAAGAAGCCCTGATGCCATGATCCAGTAAAAACAAATCCAGAATTTCTACAATGCCATGCGTCGTAGCACCGCCCAGAACCGCAATCTTTTTATCTATAAAATGACTGGTCTGCTCCAGCAACAGCCGTCTGATCCGCTTTTTTTTCGAAAGTATCGTATTTGCATCAAATGGATATTCCAGTTCCCGCATAAGATTTTCCTCCATCAGAAAATCTCATCCCACTGCTTCATATCGTAAAGCGCTTTCCCCCGCTCCAGCTTTTCATGATCAAATCCCCAGTCACAGCATTGATGCTCCTGCACAATCTCTTCAAATTCGTTCTCCGATATTCCCAGCACTTTCAAAAACTGGTCCAGGGAAGCCGGCCTTTTTCCGTCATATTCCAGCGCAAGCTTCATTCCTGTCTCCCTGTCCATCTCTCCATTCCGGATATCGATGCAGGCCAGGTGGTTCGTTCTTCCATGCCCCCGTTTGATATATTTGCAGTAATCCCGGATCCCCTGCCAGCGGCATTCTATTTTTTCATAATCATACTGCGGCGGTATGCCTTCTACTTCCTGTCCTTTCCAGCCCAGTTCTTTTTTAATGATCTCTACCTGATTCTTTGTATGCCATTTTATATAGTTGCCAAGATATACCGCTTTGACGCCCGTACGTTCCAGCTCTTCTTTTGATGGAAAGCAAAACGGCATTAGTTTTCTGCGTTCCACCTTTCCTTCCAGAAGATCATACATCTGATCTGCATTGATCCCGAGATTGATGATCTCATCAAATTTTTTCTGATCCAGTTCTTCCAGCTCGCGCGGATGATGGTACGCCCGGTATTCAGACGAAGCTTCGCCCCATATCACAAGCGGAATCTGGTATTTCACAGCAATCTGCATCGTATGGGCAAATACACCTGTATGGCAGTGCCAGCAAAAATCTCCCGTCGCTTTCAGGGACGCAAGCATCAGCTGTTTCACTACCTGCCAGTCAGCTGTAAATTCCAGCACATCCACGCCCAGCTGTTTAAACGTGCGGGTATTATTTTCCTGTACAAGCGGCCGGTATCCCCAATGATTAAATCGCACCACCAAAGGCCTGAGACCAAGTTTACGTACTACATACCACAACTGAAAGGTGCTGTCCTTTCCGCCGCTGAATGGTACAATGCAGTCATACTGTCCCTGCCCCTGATAGCGTGCCACAAGTTCATCCAGAATCCTTCTTCTTTCTTCCCAGTCAATTTCTTCCTGTTTGACTTCTGCCTGACGGCATACATTGCATACTCCCTCTTCGTCAAACGCTACAGACTCCGCACTCTCCGGGAGAATGCATTTTGTGCAATAACGCATCTTATTCATGTTTCCTGTCTCCTGTTCCATTAAAATCAGTTTAATTGAGCCTGCCAAATCCAGCATGGCAGACCGGACCATCCAGAAAAGACTCCAGACGGTTTCCGCTTTCCTGTATCCGGGCCATTATGGCAAACACTTCATCCGTATGCGCAAGATACTCTTTGATAATTTCCTCCGAGTGCGCATAAGAAGCGTAAAATGCGGTCGAGGCAAGATATCCGCGTTTTAGCATCTCCTGTGTAAAAAATGTCTTGTACACAAGCGCATCCTCTTTTCCTTCCACTGTAAAATGACTTAAAGGAGCAATACCGCCTGTTTTTATGCATATCCCGTTTTTTTCCGCTTTCTGCTGCCATCCGTTTCGTACCATTTCCCCATATGCAGTCTGCTTTTCCCAGACACGGTATTTCTGATACAGTTCTATGCTTTTTAACGCTGCCGCAAGCGCTATCCGTTCGGTATAAAATGTGCTGCTGATAAAGGTATCCTGTGCCGCTTCCATCACTTCCCTGCGGCCTAATACGGCTGAGAGTGGATATCCATTGGTCATTCCTTTTGCAAACACAGCAATATCCGGTTCCACGCCCAAGACCTTATGGCTGCCGCCGGCACAAAGCCGGAACCCTGCCGTAATCTCGTCAAAAATCAGGACGATTCCCTGATCATGCGCTGCCTTTCGGATTTTCTTTAAAAAGTCATTTTGGGGTACGTCGTTTCGTACCGGCTCCATAATGACTGCAGCAACAGAGCCCTGATACTGGTTCAGCAACGCTTCAAACTCCTCATAGCAGTTGTAATGAAACGGCAGGCTGGTCCCCGCAAGACCGCCCGGAACCCCGAGCGGTTCCAGCCCGGCGATATGCTGGTCATTCAGCGCTTCTTTATCTGAAAGATTTGCCGCCAGATACCAGTCGTGCCATCCATGATACCCGCAAAACAGGATTTGTTCTTTTTTTGTATACGCCCTTGCAATTCTTGCCGCCATTGCCATCGCCTCGCCTCCGGCTTTTGCATAGCGTACTCCTCCGGCCCAGGGATGCAGCCGGAGCAGCTCTTCGGCGAGATACACCTCTTCCGGTGCATTCAGCGTACACATGCCGCCGCATCTGACCGCCTCTTCTGCAGCCGCGTCTACTTCATCCTGCGCATATCCAAGCACATTTGCCCCGATCCCCATATAGCTCATATCCGTATATTTTCTGCCATCCATATCCCATACGCTGCAGCCTTTTGCCCTGCTGTAATACGCAGGCCAGTAATCTGGCAGAAACATCTCCGGACGCTTGCTCAATAACTGCGTTCCGCCCGGAATTATCTTCTTTGCCCGCTCATAAAGCGCCTGTCCTTTTCCAGATTTACTCTGGTAAACCAGATCTTTTTGTAAAAATTCTTCCTTCATGGATTTCTCCAATCCCTCATTTCTCCGGTACATTTTGTTCAGTTCCATAAGCCCAGGATGTTCTGCAAGATACGCCAGAATATCCTGATATCCAAACTCCTGCCATCCCAGTTCTTTTAGAAAATGACTAAAAATCCTGCTGACCAGTTCAAAGTCTTCCTCCTCATCTACCGTCCAGCGCTGGTCCCCAAAGTAACCTGACAGTGATACAAAATCCTGCAGACGAAACAGCTGCGGATGCCGGATGATATACTGTGTCACATGCTCGCGCTCGTAAGTATGTACAGCTTCCTTCCAGCTCTTTTCCAAAGCGGAAAACTTTACAATCTCGATATCAAGTCCATCCGCAAAAGTCTCACTGAGCATTCCGCAGTAATCAGCATCCTTTTCCATCTGCAGGATAGCCTGGTCTATCAGCTGTGGATCCATACAGGGACAGTCCCCGGTCAGCCGGATCACATACTCCGGATGCAGCGGTCTGGCATTCTGGTAAAACCGGTCCAGTACGTCCTCTTCGGAACCGGTCCCCACCCGTATTCCTATCCTGTTACATAAATTTACAATTTCCTGATCTTTTTCATTGTCTGTCGTCACTACCATGATGTCATCGACAAGCCTGCTCCTTTGTACCCGCCGGATCATCTGCTGCAGGACAGGCTCTCCACAAAGGTCTTTTAAGACTTTTCCCGGAAGTCTGGATGACCCGCATCTTGCCTGAATCATTACCAGATATTTCATCACGCACCTCATTTCTTCCACAGGCTCGGTATCACAATATCTTCACCGATGCCCCTGCATTCCGTTTCTATCTCCTGATACAGCTCCTGTGGCAGCTCCTCCTGAAATGCTCCTATATCCTCTGCCAGCTGTTCTGCAGAATCCACACCAAATACAAGATAAGAGACAGACGCCTCTTTTTTTACATATCCCATCGCCAGCTCAATCCGGCTTTTACCGGTTTCCCTGGAAATTCTGTCTATCTTTTGTAACACAGGTCCGGCCTTCTTTAGAAAATCCGGTATCTGATTTTTCTCCAGCGTTACCAGCCCCTGGAGGAATGCGCTTCTTACCGCCACCCTGCAGAAATTTGCCGCGGCTTTTTTGAACACACCGCTTTCTTTCATCCGGTGGTCCAATAAACTATATGGCACCTGAATCAGCCCCATGTTTTCATGTTCCATGCATGCACAGGCTTCTTCAGGCTCATAGACTGACACACCCACTGTTTTTGCCAGCCCTTCCCGCCTGACATCCGCAAGCGCATCCAGTATCTGCGGACAGAATGCATAGCGGGCGCTGTGCAGCAGATACGCATCCACATAATCTGTATGAAGGACTGCCAGTGATTTTTGCAGGTTTTCGCGGATGACTCTTCGGTAATCCTGCTGCCGCACATCATCCAGAATGTTTGGCAGCAGCTTGGTACTGATAAACAACCGGTCCCGCGCTATTGTTTTTTGCTTTAAAAAGCTTCCCACAACCTCCTCAGCCGTACCGTATGCTGCCGCTGTATCAAGCGCTGTCACACCATTTTGTACCGCATAATCCAGACATCGCAGCGCATCTGCCGCCGCCGGTTTTTTTAATCCTTTTATGCCATAATCCAGACCAAACTGGACCGTTCCAAGACACAGTTCCATTTTATTCAGCTCCCGTATTTAATCGCGCATACCGGAAAATATCGATATACCCGTCTTCAAAATATACCTGCTCTTTAAAGACTCCTTCTTTACGGAATCCATTCTTTTCAAGCACCCGCTGGGAAGCAGCCGCACAGGCATACGTCCCTGCTTCGATCCGGTGCAGTCCCAGTCTTTCAAATCCATACCGGCACGCGAGGCCAACCGCTTCTGTTGCGTACCCCCCCATGCAGTTTTTTATCTCCGATAAAATAGCTGATATCCGCATGATGATACTGCGGATGAATGGGTCCGATTTTCAGATTTCCGATATGCCGTCCGGTTTCATGCTCCACAATCGCAAAAATCACGCTGTGACTGCTTTTTTGCTGTGTTTTTACAAACTCCTGTATGGAAGCCTGATCCCAGACGATCCATTTCGTTTCCATATAGCGGCTGATATCCGGATCATTGAGCCAGTCAGCATAGCAGCCGCCGCAGTCACTCAGCTCCAGCTGGCGCAAATCTGCTTTTTTACCCTGGACTATTTCTTTTACGATCATTTCTATAGTTTCCTTTTCTAAATAACTGTGAATCTCTTTTCCAAAGCAGACTCACACTTCCACGGTTCTTTTCTGTACCCATATGTATTATGTCTTTTTATAATAGCCGGCTACTTTTACAACCGCATGTATCACGTCTTCCACATCCTTGTCCGTCATTTTCGGATACAGGGGAATACTCATCATTCTCTGATAAAGGCGCTCCGCATCCGGGCACAATCCTTTTGGATATCCAAGATGTTTGTAATAAGGGAACCAGTATACCGGTATATAATGCACCTGGCACTGGATATTTTCCGCTGCCATCGCGTCAAAAAACTGCCTTCTGGTACACCGAAGCTTTTCCAGATCAAGCTGTATCGGATACAGATGCCTGCAGGTATCCGATTCCGGAATTTCCTGCGGCAGAAGAATCTCCGGAAGCGTTTCAAATGCTTCGTTATATTTTTGTACGATCTCTTTTCTCCTGCTTTTGTCGTCTTCCTGTCATCTTCTCAATTTAAGTCCTCAATTTCTAT
>CANTHI010000123.1 GCA_947653505.1 uncultured Eubacterium sp. | reverse complement strand
AGTTCTATCGTCCGGCAGAAGTGGAATTTCTGTGGGGCAACTGCGAGAAAGCGGACAGAGGGCGATCGCGTACAGGACGAAGCAATGGAGTGGATGATTTCTTATATCAAGATCTTTAGCCGCCCGTTTGTAAGCTTCCGAAAGAGCAACCGGGAGGCTGCCTTTCAGATCATGCTGGAGATAACGGAGTTTATTGTCATAGAGCTTGTACAGACAGATGCCAGGCTGGAACAGAAACGATTTACAAACTATAAGGGACTGGATGCTGTGTGCAGAACCATCCGGGATGCCAGGCTGAAATGGAAACAGGATGAAAAGATTTTTTCCCTGCTGCTGACACTGATGCAGAGATTATCCGCACTGGGGTCAAATTATATCATCCGCAGGAGAAATATTGAAAAATTATTTGCTGTGGTAAGTAAACTGAATATCGGGCAGGAAATGCGGGAAGAATTTAAGAAAAGATATCTGAGCATTGCCAAACGCATTACATGTCTGACAAGCGGGGAAAGTAAATGTGTTTATCTGGAGTATCTTCTTTTGTATGGAGAAGAGTATCTGGATGAAGAAACCGAGGAACGGATGCAGAAAAGGAAACGGGCTTCCTGCTTTGGGCTTACCGGGGAAAAGCAGTTTCTGGAAATACTTTTTTTGGAAAATACAAGAGTCCTTTATGATGGGATCCGGGATCTGGCAGGGGAAATAGATGAACAGATCACCGAAGACGAACTGCTGAATCTGATCGTAAGTAAATATTATTACGATAATTTCGTACGGTTTTTGCTGTATTACGGATTTCTTGTTTTTACGGAAACAGGAAAGAAATTTCAGCAGGGAAAATATCAGGCGATTGTTACGCTTGTGAAATTATACCGTATGCTGTCGGCGGACGATCAGACCAGGCAGGACCGGGATGTAGAAAGATTTTATAATGACCTGTTAGAATTTGTGGAGATCATAACGGGTGCGAAAACGGTAAGGCTGCTCTTTTTTTACGATATGTCAAAAGAGCAGGAAAAGATCAGAAAGAAAGTATATAAAAAACAACGGGGCATGGAGGTCAGTCTGGAAAAAACAGAATATGTATCTGCGCCATTTTTATATGACACCTATTCCGTGAATCATGAAGAAGAAACAAGAGTGCTGATAAAATACCGGAATTATACGGGAGAAGGCTACTCCGCGAAAAATAGAAATCAGATGGATGAGGTCTATCTGGAACTGGTCTTTTCTGCCGGGATTACGGAGATGGAACGGATGATTGCTTTAAAATGCGTGATGCTGTTCCGCAATCTGATTGTTGAAAATCTGGAAAAACATTTTTCCAATAATCTGATGCAGAAGTGGAGTGCAGAGCAGATTTTTAAGAAAAATATGAAACTGGAACGATCCTCGGATCACACAGATAAAGATGATCTGGAAAAAAACCTGAAAATGATAACAGAAGGAATGGGACAGTGGAATCAGGAACATCAGAAGGCGCTCTTTTATCTGGTTATCAATTCTTATATTGCGCGCATTAATGTACAGCTTCTGGCAGACGCGCTGCCGGAAGGAGAAAACGAAGAGTATGTATTCGCATACGTTTATAAATATCAGCTGAAGGCATTAATCGACTGTATGCACCAGTTTGAAAAGTTTCAGATTATTGATGAAAATGGGGACGAAATATTTTCAAAAAGTGTGCTCCGGGCAGGAATCCGGATGTATCAGGATCCGCATAGAAGGGAGAGATTATCTGTAAAAAGACTGAGTATCATCATTACGGAGCTGATCCATAGTGCGGTCAGATATTCGGATGATCAGAAAGTATATATCTATCGTGAGAAAAATTATCTGGTAGTCCGCAATTCTTTTATTAGTGATAAATGCATCCATGTGATTCAACAGGAAGCGCAGGATGCTTATTCCAGAAAAAAAGAAGGAATTTCGCTGGCAGTGATCAAAGAACTCGTCGATAAATTTTATAGACTGGAAGAACCGGATGATGTTATAATTGATGCACGGGAAGAAAAAGGAAAAAAATTTTATTATGTAAAGCTGCCGATTTTAGTAGACAGAAAGGAGCCTGCAGGCGATGAATGAGCGATTGGATATATTGCTGGTAGAAGATCAGAAAGAGGATGCAGATAAAATAATAAAAGAGCTGAATGAAACGAAAAAACTTTTGGAAGAATGGGGACTGCTGGGTGAAATAGGCTTTCAGGATCTGAGGGTTGAATGGATATCCGGAAGCGATATGGTGAATAAAAGGGGAAAAATCTATCATCATTTCAGCGAAGCCGATGTGAAACAGATTCGGAAAAAAGTCAGTGAAATGAAAGAAAGGAATCCGCATACAGGGATACTGATGGACGTCATCCTGACAAAGGAAGAGCAGGAACGCGCCAATATCAATGATTTTTCGAAGATAGAGTTTTCCAGGGAGCTTATGGATTTGTACGAACCGGCAAAGGGAGAGATAAAATGTGGAATCTATCTTACTACAGCCCTGCGTAATTTTGGAACGCTTGCATGGGGGATCTATGGGCGGCAAAATATGGAACAACGCTATATTCCCAAGGATCTGATCGTTGTATATCCATCCAGAAAGGCAATTGCAGGTATGTTTTACTGGCTGAATAACCAGAAACCAATACCGGAAAAGGTGAGCTTTAAAATAGAAAAGAAAGAACTGGAGGAGTTTCTGTAATAGAAAAGCAGGAACCGGAAGAATTACCCGGATAGAAAAGCAGTTACCGGAAGAATACCTGGATAGAAAAGCAGGAACCGGAAGAATATCCGGATAGAAAAGCAGGAACCGGAAGAATTGCCGGAATAGAAAATAAAACTGAAAGATTACTGAAATAGAAAGAAGCGTGGCAGCAGAATGTATTACGAGAATGATATGACGATCCGGTTAAAAAAAGAAGAGCAGAAGAACTACAGCAAAGCATACCAGATTCATAACGGACTGCTGTTTCATTATGCGCAATGTGAAACGTTATGGAAGATTCTGGAGAGTGACTGCTTTTATGCGAGAAACATAAGATTTTCAAATGATTCCAATGAATATATGACAGGCAGGGACACGATTTCTAAATTCATAGAACAGGAGGATGATCTGGAAGATCGTGAAAAAGAGGAAATCCAAAAGCAGATCATGGAAAATCCAATGATGTATTTTATGGTCTGCTTTTGTGAAGATGGTGATTTGCTGAGCCAGTGGCGCGGGTATGCTAAAAATGGTGTCAGTATCGGGATGGATTTTACAGACGGACTCACACACGAACATGATATCCAGGAACACTTCGAATGGTTTTGCATATGCAACAGCAAAAAGTGTCAGGACTCTGTGGGTGCATCGGCATGTGAAAATAAGTATTATCTGGGTAAGGAGACTGTAAAATTCCTGCAGATGCCGTATAAAGTACAGTATATTTCAAAGACATATAAAAACGGATTACCAGAAGATGACCATATCAGACCGTCACAGGTAAGGGATATTTTAAAGGATCTGTGGGTGAAAAGTGAGGAAGACAGGCTGGGAAAGCTGTTAAAATATATTCCATTTATTAAAGATGATGGATTTAAAGAAGAAGAGGAATACCGTCTGATCTTTGACATGGAGTTTCTTGGCGGGTCAAAAGCGCACAGTGCATATGTACGCAGCAGGAAGATGGAGTATCTGGATGCAGAAGGCCTGAAAAAGCCCTATATTAAGGTAGAATTTGGACAGCCGGAGCAAAAGCTGCAAAAAGTCAGAAGCATAAGCTTTGGAACAGATGCGGGGAAGGTTATGGAAAAACTTATTCGGGCAAAGGAATCTCTGGTAAAGGAATCGCACGAAGAGGAGCTTTTGAAGGAAACGGACATTTCCATGAATCAGAAACGGAAAGGAATTTATATCGGGGCAGGAACGAATCAGGAAGAAGTGATGGAGCTGATCGAAAAATATATGGAGCTTGTTGGCGCCGGAGTACAGGAAAATATAAAAATCTGGTGTGTCGGCCACCTGCCGGTCCGCGAGATCGTGGTCGGTCCGGGAGAACGGCAAAAAGAAATGAAAGAAAGTCTGGAACATTTCAAAAATACGGTATACTGGTTAAGATACATAGATATAAAGGAGTCAGGGATTCCGCTAAGAGGCTGAGCGTTTTTAGATTCCACATCCGATGCTTTCTGACAGATAAGATTATGAAAAATACAGTTGACGCGAAAAACCACCTGTGATACTCTTTTATTTAAAGCAGCCGGCTGGTTTTGTCATTTTATGCCAGCCTAGTACAGGAGGAAGTTTGAAAATGGACAATGAAAGTACATCCAGAAATTTTATTGAAAGAGAGATTGATAAAGATCTGGCCGAAGGCGTGTATGATACCGTGCATACGCGTTTCCCCCCGGAGCCGAACGGGTATCTGCACATTGGTCATGCGAAGGCGGTATTACTGAATTATGGCATTGCAAAACAGTATGGCGGAAAATTTAACATGCGTTTTGACGATACCAATCCGACGAAGGAAAAAACGGAATTTGTAGATTCGATTCAGGAAGATATCCGGTGGCTGGGCGCTGACTGGGAGGACAGGCTTTTTTTTGCGTCTGATTATTTCGGACAGATGTATGAGGCGGCGGTAAAGCTGATCAAAAAAGGGCTTGCTTATGTATCGGATCTGACGGCAGAGCAGCTGCGGGAGTATCGGGGGACGCTGACAGAGCCCGGAAAGGAAGATCCGGACCGAAACCGCAGTGTGGAAGAAAATCTGGCGCTGTTTGAAGATATGAAAAATGGAAAGTTCGCGGACGGTGAGAAAGTGCTGCGGGCAAAAATAGATATGAATGCGGGCAATATTAATATGCGGGATCCGGTGATTTATCGTGTGGCGCGTATGACGCATCACAACACGGGAGATGCATGGTGTATTTACCCGATGTATGATTTTGCACATCCGGTTGAGGATGCGATCGAAGGGATCACGCATTCGCTCTGTACGAGCGAGTTTGAAGATCACAGACCACTGTATGAGTGGGTCGTGCAGTCTTTGGAATATCCGCATCCGCCAAGACAGATTGAGTTTGCCAAGCTGTATCTGAACAACGTGGTAACGGGTAAGCGGTACATTAAAAAGCTGGTGGAAGACGGGATTGTAGATGGCTGGGATGATCCAAGGCTGGTGTCTATTTCCGGTCTTCGCAGACGTGGCTATACACCAGAGTCCATTCAGAGGTTTGTGGAGCTTTGTGGGATTTCCAAAGCAAACAGTACCGCGGATATGGCGATGCTGGAATACTGTATCCGTGAGGATTTAAAGCTGAAAAAGGCACGGGTGATGGCTGCGGTTGATCCGGTAAAAGTCGTTATTGATAATTATCCAGAAGATCAGACGGAATATCTGGAGATTGAAAACAATCTGGAAAATCCGGAGCTTGGCATGCGTAAGGTACCGTTTGGACGCGAGCTGTATATCGATGGGGCTGATTTCATGGAAGAGCCGCCGAAAAAGTATTTCCGGCTGTTTCCGGGAAATGAAGTCCGGCTGATGCAGGCATATTTTATCAAATGCACGGGATATGAAAAAGATGCAGACGGAAACGTATCACTCATTCACTGCACGTACGATCCGGCTTCTAAAGGCGGCAACAGCCCGGATGGAAGAAAGGTCAAAGGCACGATTCACTGGGTTGCGGCTGCGCATGCCGTAGAAGCACAGGTGCGGCTGTTTGAAAATCTGATTGATGAGGAAAAAGGCGTATATAATAAGGAAGACGGAAGTCTGAACCTGAATCCGCATTCCCTGATAAAGAAAAAGTGTTATGTGGAACAAAGCCTTGCAGATGCAAAACCATATGACAGCTTTCAGTTTGTCAGAAATGGGTTTTTCTGTGTAGATGCGAAGGATTCTTCCAGGGAATATCCGGTATTTAACCGGATTGTATCGCTCAAAAGTTCTTTTAAGCTGCCGGTATAAGTGAATTAGGGCTTGTGAAAAAGTGAAAATGTGGTAAGATAGAAAGTGATATAGTAGAAATAAAAAAAAGCAAAATGACAGAATAAATAGAAAAATGACAGGATAAGAGATATAAAAAAGAATATGCAGCAGCCAAAAAGTATCTGTCCTGCTGGCGGTATGGCTATGGAAAGAAAGATAAGAGGATAAAAGATGTCTGTGTTATATGATGTGGAAGAAGAAAAAAAGTATGTTTTTACAAAGAAGCTCAATTGTACCAACTGCGGCGCACAGTTTAATGATCTTAGGATCTTAAGCAGCAAGCTGCGCAGAAAAGAACCGGATATGGATTTAAGACCACGGTTCCAGTTTGTGGATTCGTTAAAGTATGGGGTAACTTCGTGTCCGCATTGTGGATATTCTACGCTGGCGAAAAATTTTGAGCAGCTGCCGGCGCTCCAGCAAAGACGGATCCGGGAAAAGATCACGTCCCAGTTTATGCAGCGGGAGCCGTTTGAGGGGCAGACGATGGATTATGCGACCGCACAGGGGCAGTATGAGCTGGCTCTGGTCTGCGCTATGGCGATGGAATCTCCCATCAGTGAACAGGCATATCTGTGTCTTCAGCTGTCATGGCTGATCCGCGGCAGACTGGAAGAGGCGGACGCAGAGCCTGGACTTTTGGAAGAGGACGTTGTAAAGCAGTTAAAGGAAAAGGAAGAGCGTTATTACAGACAGGCTTATGACTCTTTGTCCAAAGCACTGACAGAGGAGGATTTTCCGATTTGCGGGATGGATCAGAATACGTTTGATTACCTTCTGGCAGTTATGAGCTATCATTTTAAGGAATATGATCAGGCCGTAAGGTATTGCGGCAATATCGTACAGGCAAAGGGAGTATCGGCGAAGTTAAAAGACAAAGCGCTGATGCTCAAGGACGATATTCTCGCAGCGAAAAAAGAGCAGGAGGCTGCAGGATAACGTGAATGAACTGCTGATTGAACTGGATGCGGACGCAAAGATTCCGCTTTATGGGCAGATTTACGAATATATCAGACGCGGCATTATGGATGGCAGACTTTCCTGCGGGGAAAGGCTGCCATCCGCGCGTTTACTGGCCGCAAATCTCAAGATCAGCCGCAGTACGGCAGATGCCGCGTATCAGCAGCTGGTCAGCGAAGGATACCTGCAGGCAAAACGCGGCAGCGGATATTATGTCAGCGATGTTACCGGACTGTATGATTTTGCGGGAAACATGTTCCGAAGGCCCGGGGATTTAGCTGGCAGCAGGAATAACAGGGGCAGCAAGGATAGTACTGAAATCGGGGGCAGCAAGGATAGTACTGAAATCAGGGGCAGCAAGGATAGTACTGAAATCAGGGGTAACAAGGAACGAAAGACTGATATAGGGAACAGATCTGACAGAGAGGGTACCAGCCGGGCAGACACAGGCAGCCCATATGGAAAAGAGGATGGCAGATCTGGCGACGAAACGCAGACAGGGCTGAAACCGCTATACAATTTTCTGCCCGGACAGATTGATGACAGCGGCTTTGCGTATAACGCATGGCGCAAATGCGCGAAGGAAGCGCTGCTGGAGCTGGAAACGAGACACTGCCTGCTGCCAGCCGGCCATCCGCAGGGAGAATATGCGCTGCGAAAGGCGATTACCGCCTATCTGTATCAGGCCAGAGGAGTACGCTGCGAACCAGAGCAGATGATTATCGGGGCAGGGAATGAATATCTGCTGCAGCTGCTTGGGCAGATTCTGGGTGGTCCGCAAACAGTAGCGATGGAGAGTCCGACCTATCTCCCGGCGTATCATACGTTTTGCAATATCGGTAATCAGGTACTTGCGGTGCCGATGGATTTGGAAGGCATGCGGGTGGAGGAAATACCGGATGGAACGACGCTCGCGTATGTGATGCCCTCCCATCAGTTTCCACTCGGAGCCGTCATGCCGCTGCGGCGCAGGCTGCAGCTGCTGGCATGGGCGCAGGGCAGCGCGCAGCGGTACATTATCGAAGACGACCACGACAGTGAGTTCCGCTACAAAGGCAGACCGATTCCGGCACTGCAGGGCATGGCAAAGCAGGAACGGGTCATTTATCTGGGGACGTTTTCCAACAGCATTATGCCGTCCATCCGGATCAGCTATCTGGTACTGCCGCAGTCTTTGATGGAAGCATACAAAACAACATGCGGATTTTATGCGTCGACCGTATCCAGACTGCAGCAGATGACCGTCTGCAGATTTCTGGAGCAGGGATATTTCGAACGTCATCTGAATAAAATGCGCGGCATCTACAAAGCAAAGCATGATATGCTGCTGCAGCTGCTAAAAGATAAAACGTGGGTGCACCGGATCTATGGAGATCACGCGGGGCTGCATCTGGCGGCAGAGTTAGACTGTGGCATGACAGAGGATGAAGTGATCAGACAGGCGCGTTCTTTTGGAATGGCTTTGCAGGGAATGAGCAGATGTTATCTTGCGGGAGGAAAAAAGCCGGATGCAAGGCCGGTTCTTTTGCTGGGATTTGGCAGTCTGACGCAGGAGCAGCTGCGGGAGGGAGTCGGGATACTGGAGCGGTGTGTAAAAATGCGATAGTGCGTTTTTAGCAGAAATGCAACAAATTACATAAAAATGTTATATTTTGGCTGTCTGGACGCCGGATGGGAGGCGGTGATCTGTCTGCCTGTGACTTTGTCCGGTAAAACGGGGCATGCTATTCCAGAATGCAGGAAGCCCTGACCTGGATAAACCAGAATAGCATATATTGGCCTCCCGGACGCTGAATGAGGAAACCGGCCCTGTTTCATTGTTCCGGTTTCCATAATGTAAGAAGCTCTAAGTATTCTGCATCCAGTCTTTGGTACCGGACGGGCGCGCCACCTAATTCGCTCTGGCGTACCGCCAGCAGCTAAAGGTGCCGCTTCGGCTTCGCCGCCTGTGTATC
>CANTHI010000122.1 GCA_947653505.1 uncultured Eubacterium sp. | reverse complement strand
TCATACACTGCACAATCCGGATATGTCGTTTTCAGATACGAAATGATTTCTCCCAGCTTTTCTTTCGTATAAAAAGCATCTTCCCCACCCTGAAGGACAAATGTACGAAAACCAAGCCCATATCCTTCCTTTGCACAGGCATAAATCTGCGTTTTATCGAGACGGTAGCGTTCAATTTTATGGTTATCCCGACGGATTCCGCAATAATAGCAGTTATTCCGGCAGTAATTTGTAAATTCTATCAGCCCGCGTAAAAACACTTTTTTCCCATAATACTGCTCCCGCACCTGTCTTGCATTTTCATACAGATACTCCAGAGAGCTTTCATCCTCCATCTGCAAAAGCTCCTCCATCTCCGGATCGGGCAGTGTATGATCCTTTCTAAGACGGTCTGTCAGCTCCCGGAATCTGTCATATTCTTTTTTCGGTTCCTTTTTCCTGCTTTGATTCATCCCTTTTTACTCACTTCTTTTCTTCCAGCAAAGCAAGAATATCCTCCAGTTCCGGAGCCGGTATTTTCGTATACCGGGCCAGCTCTTCAACAGAAGGTATCCTTTGCAGCTGTCTGACCAGATAGCATTGTGCTTCATACACGAGTGCTGCTTTTGCAAGCAGTGACTGGTCCATATCTGCAGCTGCATATATCTTTTGCACATACATTTCCATTGCACTTTCTGCAGCTGCCGTCAGTTCCTGCTCAAAATCTGTCTTTTTTCCAGAAACAGACATCTGCTGCAGCGCAATCAGTACACCCATATTTCCTTCCTGTATCATATCCGCAAATTCTTTCGGATCCATATCCGCTGTTGCGGTCTTTGACCGGGCTATCTTTAAAACCTTATGTGTCCACTGCTCTGACAGCTGCTGCAGGGCATTGCTGCTGCCAGTCAGCAGCTGCTCATATAATCTGTTTTCTTCTTCTTTTGTACATGGTACGATCCGGCTCAGATCCTGCTGATACATCCCAGGAAAAGGCGTATCTGCCGCAGGCTGTCTTCGATCCGCATGCCGGCCAGCCGGATGCACCTGTATCGTATCACAATTATCACGATCTGCAGCGGATAACGTATTTGTATAGCTTTGCTGCTCTGACAGATACTGGCAGACCATATTGATCTGCTGCTCTGACAATGGCAGCGGCTGCAGATAACCGGCAATTTCGTCCTTTGTCAGTACGGTACCTGATGATTCCATAATTTCCTGTACTGCATGAATTTTATCAGATAACTGCTTTTTCAAAAAATCTTTATCCATAGAAATATCCGCGCTCAAATCTTCACCGGGCAGATTCTCTTTTCCGGTGTCTTTACCAGTTTTGTTTTTGCTGCCCGGACTCTTATCCGATACTTTCTGTTCTGTCAGATCTTTACCGGATAAATCCCCTTCACACAGACCATCTTTCCACTGCTCCTTTAAGACGCATTCTCCCTTGTCTGGCGGAACAGACTTATTCGTTTTAGACATTCTGCCTGACATAACCATCTCCTGACTGTTTTCCAAAAAATGTCTGTAAACAACGTACCGGCCATCCAGATCGTCAGCCCTGCTCTTTTTCACTGTCCGACGTTTGCAGGGAACCGCATTTCACATTTCTGTTGATCCAGTTTTTCCTTGCATATTCCCATAATCTTTCAGAACCTTCTGCCGTATGCGCATTCCGCGCAAGAACCTGCGAAAGCTTTACCCCGTGTTCCGCCCACGATCTGCCATCCGTTGCGTCATTCAGCATTAATGGCTGTAGGTGATCCATCGCACGGGCAAATTTTGCTTCCGGCGTTTTCGCCTCCTCAAACTCCTCCCACAAATCTGCAAACTTTTGCCTCTGGTCCGCTGGCAGCATACCGTAAATCCGTTCTGCTGCACGCTCTTCCCGCTGCCGCTGCGTCTTTTTTCCTTCCGCATCATATGCATACGTATCTCCTGCATCGATTTCCACAACATCATGCAGCAGAATCATTATTACAGTTTTCAGCACATCAATCTTTTCGTTAGCATATTCACTGAGCAGTACTGCCATTACAGCCGCATGCCAGGCATGCTCTGCATCATTTTCCTTTCTGGACGCATCCGAAAGATAGGTCTGTCTGGTAATCATTTTTTCCTTATCTATTTCACGTATAAACTGAAACTGCTGATCCAGCCGTTCCTGTTCCATTTTCCTTCCCCTCTTTTCTTATTTTACATCTTTTTATATTTCATATCTGTCATGATTTATTTTCTTCATCCGGATTCACATGAACCATAATGTGTTTTACATTCGGAAATGTTTCCTCGATCTTCATATGAACCGACTCTGCAATTGCGTGTGTCTCACACAGTGTTTTCGTACCATCTGCTGCAATTTCCACATCGACATAAATCCGGTTTCCAAACTCTCTTGTAATCAGATCATCTACCCGTATGACTCCCTGCTGTCCCTGTACCGTGTTCCGTATCTGGCTGACCAGACTGTCATCACAGGATTTGTCTACCATTTTATCAACCGCATCTTTAAAAATATCATAAGATGCCTTTACGATAAATACGCAGATAACAACTCCCGCTGCCGGATCCATCTGCGGAAAACCGGCTCTTGCACCTAAAATTCCAATAAAAGAACCGACGGACGACAGGGCATCTGAACGGTGATGCCAGGCATCTGCCATCAATGCCCCGCAGTTCATCTGTTTCGCATAAAATTTTGTATACCAGAACATCCATTCCTTTACAACAATGCTCGTTACGGCAGCAAACAGGGCAAAACCGCCCGGAACCGCAAGTTTCTCGTATCTTCCTGCCAGAATTTTCTGCATTCCGTTATAACCGATGCCGATTCCGGTCAGAAAAAGTACTACTGCCAGTAAAATCGCCGCCACACATTCCATACGCTCATGTCCGTATGGATGCTCTTTATCTGCTTCTTTACGGGAAAGCTTTACCCCGATCATGACAATCAGTGTACTAAATACATCCGACGCTGAATGCAGCGCATCTGAAATCATTGCTTCTGAAGAAGCTGCCACACCTGCCACCAGCTTAAAAACCGACAGAAATACATTTGCCAGTATACTGGTCCGGGAAACCTTCATGACAACCCGCTCTGTCAGATCCTTTGGCTGTTCCACTTTAGACTCCTTCAATTCCATTCCCCCTTTTCATGCATACCCACTGCCGGATCCAATACTGTGACCAGAATAATTTTCTTAAATCCTCTTTTAAAAAACGTATTCCTGCCTGCAAACAGTATTTTAAAAATACATGTCAGGAAAATAGTCAGATTGCAAATCCAAAGCGTTGGTCTGCTTCAAAAAGTATCTATCATTTATAACATATGCAGTTTCTTCTTGTCAAGATATTTCCCTGACTAACTTTTGTTTCAGATACCTGCCTGTCCCATTTCCGCTTCCGGCAAATCTGCCGGCTGGATCATGGATTTCGTTTTCCACTTTCCCTGAAGCACACGGATTACATTTGCCGCGCCAGTCATTGCCCAGGTAAAACCGTTTGTATACCAGACACCCCAGATTCCGACTGAAGGCAGCATCATTAACAGCCATGCAAAACCTACCCGCCCGATCACCTCTGTAACTCCATTAATCATCGCAAAAGCAGCATCTCCCACACCATTGAGCATCCCCCGCATAACATAAATCAGTCCAAGTCCCGTATACATCAGACTCGTAATCTGCAGGCCTTTCGCTCCGATCCGGATCACTTCCGGATCATTTACAAATAGACTGACAATCCTGTCTCCCAGCAGAAACATGACTGCCACCATAATCAGACTAAAAATGACGACAATTCCAACACTTACCCTGCACCCGGCAGTCACCCGGTCATAACGTCCTGCACCTGCATTCTGCCCCGCAAATGTGGAAACTGCTGTACCAAGAGATCCAAACGGCTGCTGTACAAGCTGTTCCACACGGCTGGTTGCCGTATAGGCTGCCATTACAACCGCCCCATATCTGTTGACCACACTTTGTAACGCAACACATGAAAATGCAATCAGCGCATTTTGTGCGGCAATCGGCAGTCCTAACCGCAGGCTGTTTTTGAATATTTCCCGGTCCGGCCGGAAATGCCTCTTTTCCAGCTGCAGATATGGATTATTCCTGATTCCGGCCCAGACTGATCCTGCCATCGCAAGTACCTGTGCAAGAACCGTTGCAAAAGCCGCACCTGCGACCCCCATATGAAACACCAGTACAAATAAAAGATCCAGTACAACATTGATACCACATGCGGCAATCAGAAACAGTAAAGGTGTCCTGGAATCCCCAAGTGCCCTTAATATGGATGAGACCATATTATACCCTGCGACCACAACGGTCGCTCCACAGACAATCCGCATATATACGAGCGCATCCTGAAAGTTCTCCTTGGGCGTATGCATAATACGCAAAACCGGCTCTGCCAGCAGCGTACCGCAAAGGCTCATCAGCACTCCGGCCAGAACTGTGATGTAAATCGCATTTGCAATTATTTTTTTTACATAATCATCCTGTCCGGCTCCAAAATATTGCGAGATCAATACGCCCAGTCCGGCTCCCAGTCCCATACACAAAGAAAAAAACATAAAATTCAGACTGCCCACGCATCCGACTGCCCCCAGTGCATGAGGCCCGACAAACTTTCCTACAATAACAGAATCTGCCATATTATAAAACTGCTGGAAAATATTTCCAACCAGCATCGGAAATGCAAAACGCAGCAGCAGCCCTGCCGCATTGCCTTTTGTCATATCACATACATATTTTCTTTCCATAGCGTTCCTCCCAGAATCATATTTCTTTCCATTTTTTGTACGGATTCTGATGCAGAATATCCCTGCCAGTCCATTACTCCATAGGTACGCTGTCTGAAAGAGAAACATTGGTGTACGGATATGAAAATTTTTCTAAAAGCCGAAATAATTATCTATTCCATCTGCCATGCCCTCAGCCAGCTTTTCCTGATACTGCTTTTGCTGCAGCAGGCAGTCCTCTGACGGATTCGTCATAAAGCCGGCTTCGATGAGCGTGACCGGCATTTTGGCCCAGTTATTTCCAGTCAGATCATTTCTGGCAAAGCTGCCCCTGTTTTTGGTACCTGCCTTTTTACACATGGCATGCAAAACGCATTCTGACAGCTTCCGGCTTCTTTTACTTAAATTTCCTACATAAGGATTGTTTTTTGACGGATACATCGCCGATGCTCCAAAAACCGCAGCCGAATCACATCCATCCGCATGAATGCGTATAAAAATATCAGATTCTGCCCGGTTTGCGATCTGTGCACGTTCTGCATTACTAACCGGCGTCTGATTGTCACTTCTCGTCAGAACTACCTGATAACCCCTCTTTTTTAAAGACCGTGACAGTTTTGTAGCAAGTCTTAATGTCAGTTTATATTCCGGCACCCCGGTACGGACACCACATGTCCCACCCGAATCCTTCAGCTTCATTTCAGAAGCTCCCGGTCCGGCCGGCTCCTTCCCTCTGGCCGGATTTCCCGAATGGCCGGGGTCAATCGTAATGATTTTTTTTGGAAGAATCCGGACCCGCATTCTGGTACGGGCTTCACCCACCGAAACCGTAATCCATACCGCTCCCATCCGGTGCGCGGTCAGTTTTCCATTTTTTGTAATTTCCGCTATCTTTTTATTTGAGGATTCAAATACAGCCTTTTCCTTTGAATTTCTTATATCTGCCTTATATTTATATGTTTTTCCTGCCTTTATTTCCTTTTTTCCTGCACAAAACCTGATCTCAGGAATTTTATTTTCTTCTGTTTCATATTCATATACAGTATCCGGTCCGTTTCCGGTATTTTGAGCATAAAGCAGTTTTGCATTTCCAAAGATGCATACTACTGCACCCGTCAGAAAGCAGAAAAACAGCCATCTTTTTCTTTTTTTCATAACTTCCATACATAACCCCATGTCTTTGGAACATTCCAATATATTTTCTTCCCGCATCCATTCCTGTCAGATGAGCCTGTGAATCAGACCACAGGCTCATCCGTCCATTCACGCAGCCTCTGCTCCATATACAAGGCACAAACCGCATGATGAAAATCTGACAGCTTCTGTGCCTTTTTCATCTTTTTCCAGTAACGCTGCGGCTGTGTAAAATCCTGACTCATGTACATCCACAATTCCTTCATTTTAAATAATACATTTTTTTCCCCGCACATCACCGACCGGTAATCCTCCAACAGCATTTCGTACATTTCATACCGCCGTTTTCTCTCTGCTTTTTCCTCACTGGCATTCTGAAAACGCGGTAAAACAGCTGTTTTACCAGCCAGCTTTTCCGTCCCGCTGTTTTCTCTTACCTTTTCCGGTATTCCGCAGCTTTCCCCGGCTCTTATCTCCCGGATCAGAGCCGGATTCACTAAAAGTCCCCTGCCCATCATAACTGCAGGCAGCTTCGGAAACTGCATACATAACCTCTGATAATCCCGTCTGCAAAAAATATCCCCATTATAACAAAGCTCCCAGTCCGCCTGTGCACAAGCTTCATAAGCACTTAAAAATGCCTGCCAGTCCGGAACCCCGCAGTAAAAATCTTTCTGTAATCTGGGATGCACAATCAGTCCGGACAATGGCAGTTTTTTAAAAATCTCCAGTAACCGGAAAAATTCATCCGGATGATTTGTTCCAATTCTTGTTTTCACAGATAACCGCATCCCATACGATTCCAGAGCGGTGCATACCTGTATCAGAAATTCTTCCAGTCTGTCCGGTACTGACAAAAATCCGGAACCCCGCTTTTTCGATACAACCGTTCTGGAAGGGCAGCCAAGATTCAGATTCACTTCCTGATATCCGTACTCCTGATACAGTACCCTGCAGATCCGCAGAAATTCGTCCGGCCGGTTTGTCATAATCTGCGGAACAACATACATTCCCCGATTATGCTCCGGCAGGACATCGTTACGCTCCTTCGCATCCAGATTCTTTTTTTCTTTCGGTACAAGAAACGGTGTAAAATACCTGTCTGCATCCGGATAAAATGTATGATGTGCCCGTCGGTAAAGATATCCTGTAATGCCTTCTAACGGCGCAAAATAATAGTTCATGATCCGCAAATTCTGGTAAGAAAATGATCCAGCCGCCTTTGCACGGTCTCTTCCCCAAGCACTTTCATGATCGTAAACAGATCCGGCGAATTTTTCCGCCCGGTCACTGCGACACGAACTATCGTACAAAGATCTGAAATAGAGCCTTTATAATCCTGCGGGTGCTTTTTGTATTCTTTCATATCCGGACAGTATCCCATCGGCTCTCCCATTTTTTTTATCTGTTCAAACCACTGTCCGCCATCCAGAAACAGATTTTTTTTGTATGCATGGATCACTTCCCCCATCTGTTCCTTTGTATACTTTTCATCTGTTTCATACACAACTGTCTGTTCAAATTTTTCCTGCGGCTGGTATAAGTAGTCAAACATCCGCATCAGATCACTCCATTTTGCGATATCCTTCCGTACTTTTTTTCCGGACATTTTCCACAAATTAACCGTATCCCGGAACTGCTCTTTGTGTGAATCCGCAAACTGATACAAATCCGGATCATAAATTTTTGCCCATTCCAGAATCAGATGCTCACAGGTTTCATCCGAAAAACAAGCAATCACATCCTTACTCACATCTGTAAGCTTATCCATATCAAACAATGCACCACTGACCGGCATTTTAGACATGGATAAGGAAAAATCATCACCTGTTTTTGCCGGGTTTTTCATATGCCACTCTTCATAATCCGAATTAGCAATCGTAAGAAGATACTCCTTCACACTTTCTGCCGGAAATCCCTGTTCCAGATAATAACTTACTGCAGCCTCCGGATCTTTCCGTTTGCTCAGCTTACGTCTGGCGCTGCCATCCATCTTCATAATCGGGGAAATGTGGAGATAAGCCGGCTCCTGAAAACCACATAGCGCAAACATCTGCTTATGAACCGGATAAGATGCCATCCATTCGTCCCCTCTTACGACCAGACTTGTCCGCATAAAATGATCATCCACAACATGCGCAAAATGATACGTAGGCATCCCGTCTGATTTGAGCAGTACAAGGTCCATCTGATTTTCCGGCATCTCAATTGTACCGCGGACCGGATCCCTGTATGTGATATGCCTCTGCGGTTCTCCCGGTGACTTAAGCCGTACGACAAACGGTACCTTCTGTTTTATCTTTTCTTCAATCTGCTCATAAGACAGATTTCTGCAGGCAGCATACGAACCATAGTACCCGATATCCACCTTTTTTTCTTCCTGTTTCTTGCGGATGGTATCCAGCTCCTCCGTTGTACAAAAACACGGATAGGCATGTCCCGCCCGCATAAGCTCTTTTACACAAATCTGATATATTTCTTTCCGGCTGCTCTGCTTATACGGTCCATAGCTCTTTTCCCCGTCAGGAAACGGCCCTTCATCAAACAGGATGCCGTAACCAGCCAGCGACTGTATAATTTCCTCCACGCCTCCTTCCAGTTCCCGCTTTTTATCCGTATCTTCAATACGCAGATAAAAAACACCTCCGGTCTGCCTGGCAAGCTTACTGGAAATCATCGCCGCGTACAGCCCTCCAATATGCATATAACCGGTCGGACTCGGTGCAAAACGGGTCACACAGGCACCCTGTGGCAGGTCACGTACTGGGAATCGTTCTTCCAGTCCGGCAACCGTACCTGTCAGATCCGGAAAAACCAGTTCAGCTAATTTATTCGTATCCATACTTATTCTCTCCTGTTTTTCTTAATTTTTACTGTTAGGAACTGTCCCGAAATAACTCACCAATAATCCGCAGGATTTTTCTCCGGTAGCGCCGCTTAAAAATCAGACGCATAGCGGGCTATGTGACTAATTTTTAAGCAGTGCTATCGGAGAAAAAGACAAGAAATATGGTAAGTTATTTGGGGACAGATCTTTAACCTATTATACTATTTTCTGCCA
>CANTHI010000121.1 GCA_947653505.1 uncultured Eubacterium sp. | reverse complement strand
GGAAGCAAGAAGTTCCTCTTTTGTGATGCATTTATATACGCGCTCCAGAATGCAGAAATAGCATATATTGGCCTCCCGGACGCCGGTTCTCTCATCCGGCGTCCGGGAGGCCAATATATGCTATTTCTGGTTCATCCAGGTAAAGCTTCCTGCATTCCCGAAAAGGAACAGGCAGACAGATCGCCGCCTCCCATCCGGCAGCGCGCCCGTCCGGTTCCACTGTCTGGATGCAAAATACGATCCGTCACTTTCTCCACACAAACTGATTCACAATTCCCGTATAAGACTGTATGATCTTTACTACCTTATCACTCACATTCCGGTCTGCATAATCCGGTACCGGAATGCCCATACAGCCGTCCCTCTGCATTGCTGTGGCCAGCTCCACAGCCGAAAGCAGCCCTTTTGTATCAATCCCGCTGATGATAAAGCATCCTTTATCCATTGCTTCCGGACGTTCTGTACTTGTCCGGATACATACCGCAGCAAACCCATATCCTTTGGACAGGAAATAACTGCTTTCTTCCGGCAGCGTTCCCGAATCGCTGACAACCGCAAACGCATGCATCTGCAGACAGTTATAATCATGAAAGCCCAGCGGTTCATGCGCAATCACACCTGCGGCCAGCCCAAAGCCGCTGGACTCTAATTTTTTCCGTGATCTCGGATGGCAGGAATATAATACAGGCATCCCGTATTTTTCCGCCATTGCATTGACCGCGGAAAACAGACTCTGAAAATTATGGCTGGTGTCTATGTTTTCCTCCCGGTGGGCTGACAGCAGGATGTATGTTCCAGGCTGAATGGCGGTTCCTGTCTCTTTCGACAAACGGCTGCAGACGTCCGAACGCAGAATCGCTGGAAACTCAGCCTCAAGTACTTCCGCCATCGGGCTGCCTGTTACAAACGTCCGCTCCGGCGCACAGCCGCAATCTTTCAAATACTGTCTGGCCTGTTCTGAATAGGCAAGATTGACGTCACTAATAATATCCACAATCCTGCGGTTGGTCTCTTCCGGCAGACATTCGTCCTTACAGCGGTTTCCAGCCTCCATATGAAAGACCGGGATATGCAGGCGCTTCGCAGCTATGACGGACAGACAGCTGTTAGTATCTCCCAGCACAAGCAGCGCATCCGGCCGGATGGTTTGCATCAGCGTATACGACAGGGAAATCACGTTTCCGATCGTTTCACCGGGATCCGCTCCCGCAGCGTCCAGATATACATCCGGACTTCCAAGCTTTAAGTCTTCAAAAAAGATCCGGTTCAGACTGTAGTCATAATTCTGCCCCGTATGACAGAGCAGGCAGTCAAAAAAGATCCGGCATTTTTTTATAACCTGACTGAGCCTGATAATCTCCGGGCGTGTGCCTGCGATCACCAACAGTTTTAATTTTCCATTTTCCTGCCATTGAATCTGGCTAAAATCCTGTGCTTTCATAAAATCTGACACCTCCATGCCATCGTTTTTTATCACGAACCATTGTTTTCTGTACACGGATAGACAAGCCGCCGGTCTGTCTGAAACCAGTCCGCAATCAGACGGAACAGCGCTACGGTCCGCTTTCCCTGTTTTGTTATCTGATAAGTACCATCCGCATGCTGTGCAACCGTGCCCGTGACCAGCTGCTCGTGAAATCTTTTTTCAAAAGCTCCATATTCGCTAATATATTTTTCGATAAATATTTCTTCGATCTGATCCTGTGTAAACGTTTCCTGCGCATGTTCCTCCATATAGCTGAGCATAAAAACGGAAACCGAACGCTCCACGGTTACAGGAATCAGTGTAAACAACACCATATTCACACAGCAGCATCCGCAAAACAGCAAAATTATATCCCGCATATCAATCAGCCCCCTGTATCCAAACCGCCGCAGCACCGCCATACATGCCGCCGCAATTGCGGCTGACAAAAAGATGAAAACCGTTCCTTTATACATCAGGACATCCAGAGACCGCAGCAGCGGTGTATGAAACAGCCCGATGAAAACTGCTACAGAAAGCAGATAACACATCAGATACAAACATACATACAAAAACAACCGCCAGAGTCTGCTCTTTTTATCCAACTGTATTCTCCTTTCCCCGCATCGTTTTCCGGATGCTAACAAAATCCCTGACTGCCCGGAAGCCAATTTTCACAATCTTTCCAAAATGAATGGAATTAACCCCGCCCTGACGCGGCCGGAATGTAACCGGCAAAAACTTCACGTTTTCCTGATGATATAAAAATAAAACGGTTAACAGGACATTGGGCAGGTAAAAACCGGGCGGCATCTGGTGCAGGTACGTTTCCAGCAGTTCTTTTTTCATCAGCCGGAACGGAGTATTTGCGTCCGGCACATGCAGACCAAAAATCAGCCTAAGCAGAAATTTCAGGGTCTTTGTAACAAACACCCTGGAAAAACCATCTTCCCGGTGGCTTCTGACTCCGATGATCGCATCATATTTCTTCCGTCTGCGCCAGAAAGCAGGAAACTCCTCCGGCAGCGTCTGTCCATCCGAGTCTGTCTGGAAAATATAATCCGCGCCGGCTGAGACCGCATAACGGTATCCGTACAGCACCGTTTGTCCATGACCGCCATTTTCTTTTGTAAGTATCTCAAGCTGTGACATCCCGGCTGCCAGCTCCTTTAATTTCTGCCAGGTGGAATCTGTGGAGCCATCGTTAATCACTACCAGTCTGGATGCACTGTTTACATTTTTTACCGCCTCATGCCATTCCCGCACGGACTGACCGATGGTTGCCTCTTCATTGTATGCTGGCATGATCATATAAAGTTTTTCCATAAGATCTCCTTGTATGTACTTTTTAAACGTGTATTTTTCTAAATGTGTTATGTTATGGCTATGCGGACGCCGGATGGAAGACGCTGGTTTTCAATTGTTACGAAAACAGGTCTCAGACTCCATGCAACAGATGTTTCATACATCCGGATATGGCGTACAGATTCAGGTATCCCATAAATGGAAACAGCCAGATATCCATATTCTGTTTCTTAAGTCTTACCTGCCTGTTTTCCATACAGATACAAAAAAGCAGCGCCACCGGTATAAAATATCTTCCCTGAATCCCGTCGATGTATCCTGCCGCCACCGGGGTATATTGCAGATATTCGCTTGTAAAAACCAGTCCTGTGACAGCAGCCGCCGTAAGAAACAGGATGAGCTTATCTTTTTTTCTGATCTGTATGGTGTCCTCCTTTTCCAGGCAAAACAGCGTAAGCAACAGTGCACAGGCATAATATGCAGTCCGGTCTGACGAAAGGTTCAATGCACCCAGACGTTCCCCAAAAAACTGCCAGTATACCACGTCAAATCCTGTCAGTATGGTCTGCATAACGGTAAACAGGTACCGGAGCGGATGACGCAAAACATAAACTGCCTGCGCTGCTGCGTCCACACCCTCTTTGGGCCACAGATATCCCGAACACAGGACAAACCAGAACAGACTGGCTGCGCATGCCACCGCAAAAGCTCCTGTCAGAATCCTCCGGCGCGTTTTGGGAGATGCAAATCCCTGCTCCGGGACAAGAAATACCAGCATGGCCAGCGGCAGATAAATAAGCTTGCAAAGCCCCAGCAGCACTGCACCGGCATACAGCGCCATCACCTGTGCCCTTCCCACTTTGCCTTCATATCGATAAGCCAGATACAGCACGTACGCCGGAAACAGCACTGCCATCCCGTTTAAAAAACAGTCTCCTGTTATCACGGCAGCCTGATGCAGAAACATCGGAAGCATGGCAAGCACAAGCAGACAGTACTTTCTGACAGGCAGATAAGTGAAAGCAGCTGAAACCATAAGCAGGCTGAACAGTAGTCCCGCCACTTTTGCGGAAAAAGACAGCCAGAAAATCTGCTTCGTAAAGACGCCGGCCACCCATAATCCTGCTACCTGCGGCAGATAGGTAACGGGTGAATAAATTGCGGTATTCGGAAAAATATACGTCTGCGGATGTCCGGCATCTGCCTCAAGTCCCCTGTATATGCCGGTATCAGAATAGCTTCTAATCTGATCCACAGGCGCAAGATTACCATCCATCCGCCTTGCGTTCCCCAATTCTCCTTTTCCGGACAGCAGATGTCCCTGCGCGATCTCATAAGCCCGCATCATATGCGCCGTCTCATCCGCACCCGCACCATACGGAACCACCAGCAGATATAATATCCCGGCGGCACCGGCCAGCAGCACATACTTCCTTTTCAGAGACATCCTGCTAAACCCACAGAATACGGCAATCCCCATAACAACCAGTACCGCCAGTACGAAAGCTGCCGCAATCCATCTGGCCCGGATATAGACAGAAATCGTTTTAACAGCAAGTGTTCCTTCAGACAGCAGATTCTTTTGATGTGCACCGGATAACCCGTTTTCGGATGAAACTTCCTGCCATCCTGTATACACCCCTATCACATTTTCCGGAGGTTCTTTTTCAGAGTCCGTCACCATTCCAAAATCCTTTTTAAAATTGAAATCTGTCTGGCTTTTAGAAGCTGTATCATTTTGGGAAGCTGTATCATTTTGGGAAGCTGTATCATTTTGGGAAGCTGCATCATTTTTAGAAGCTGTTTCATTTCCGGAATCTGTTTCTATCCGTACCACATAAGTGCAGCCTTTTTTCTGTTCCCGTCTTTCCGGCAGCAGCAGTATTTCGTACTGCCCGTCTGACAGACGGTCCGCACAAAACTGCCAGACATGAATGCTCTGCTGATTCTGCAATAGCGTTACAGTTACCTGATTGTGATTCACCCTCCCATACGTGCAGAAACGGATTGCAATTCCGGCCAGACGGTCGTTTTTCCCTGTCAGCTTCTGCTCCAGAGGTTCTCCTTCATAAATCGCCTGATACAGCTGTCCGTCCGGAAAGACTTCTCCATACAGCGCAATTCCCCTGAAATCTGTCCTGCAGATGATCAGCAGGCACAAAATCCCGAGCAGGAACATATAGCAGAGCCAGCTGCGGGATACCGGATGTTTTTTCCATAACAGATGCATATGAGAATCTCCTTTCTTTTATGAATATTTGCATGCGGTTTGTGGGGGCTGTTTTTCTTAAGCGATACATAACGTACCGCTATGTAAAAAATTTCCCAAAAACGCACCTCAAAACGCGCCTCCCCATCCGCACTCCCTCCATCGCAACCGGATCACGCATAATCACAAGCACCAGCGCATAAATCCCCATGCTCCCCGCCACAGCAGCTGCCGTCTGCAGATAAAGTCCCGCTATCCCCATCGTACAAAACAGGCACCAGCATACAATCCCACAGGCGCCTGCGACATAGCTTCTGATATCTGGCAGACAGGAAAAAATGCCAGGATCTTCCCGCCTGCAGAAAAAAACTGTCAGCGCAAGACCAGCCATCTCAGCCAGTAAGCCTGCAGCTGCGGTGCCGTTATGCGCAAAGTATGGAATCAGCAGAATGCCAAGCCCGGCGTTGAGCATCGCTGTTGTCACGATGCAAAAAAGCACAAGCTTTTCCTTCCCATGCGGGACTAAAAAATTGTAGTACAGCACATCCGCGCAGGCATGCAGCAATATGACAGGCGCCAGGATCCGTATCGTAACAGCGGCTTCCTGAAATCCGCTTCCAGCCAATAGTATCATGATCTGGCTGCCCAGCATTTCGATACCAGTCACAACCGGAATACCAGCCGCTAAAATGACTCCGGTTATCCTTTTTAAAAACAGCCGGTAATCCTGCGTGCGCCCTTCTTCCAAAAGCTCCACAATCCGGGGCAGAAACACCGGGGTCATCGCTGTAAAGCAGGTAATCAGAATGGTATTTACTTTGACCGCTGTAGAATAGATACCGGTATGGTAGCCGCTCGTCAGCATTCCGGTCAGCACGGTATTTACATCAGAAAATACCCGCCCTGCAAAAGCTGCCACAGACAGCATCAGAACCGGAGCCAGATGCTTTTTTAGCTGCAGGCGGGGCTTATCCGCCGGTCTCAGGCTGACGTAAGTTCTGATATGAAAAAAAGTAACAATATGAGACAGCACGCTGGTAAATACTACGATTGCCGCCCATACAGGCACATCATCTGCCGTGTGTACAAATGCAAACAGCAGCACTACCGACAGCAGCTGCACGCATGCCTGCCGTAAGGTCAGATATGCATATTCCTCATATACACTGCACACCCACTCCATGCACAGCGCCGCGGAACCGATCAGCCAGCCATAAATAGTCAGAAGCGTATGCGCACTCTGAAAAGACGGCACATAGTTCAGTGCAAGAAAAAACAATAGATACGATACCGCTGTGGCAGCGGCATTTAAAAGCAGCATTTCCTGTGCGAATACGGAAAAAGCGGCCCTGTCTCCCCTTACCTTTGTCCCTTCCCGCATTCCATAGGTGCCAACGCTAAGCGTGGAAACGAGTGTAAACAGCTCCACTGCCGAGCTTGCAAAATTCAGCTGCCCGATGCCTTCCGCCTGAAAAATGCGCGAAGTGTATGGAATTGTGACGAATGGCACAAACACGGTCAGAAGCATCCGCAGCGCATTCAGAATTGTATTTCTTCTGATGGTTTTCTTCCTTTCAAATGGCCGTTTTCTGTTTTCCGGTTTTTTGCTCTCCATATCTTTCCAATCCCAGCTTTCCATCATTCATTTGTCTATGGCTGATTCTGCCGTTTTGCTTTGCCATGTGGATGTTTACCATACTTCCACCGGGAACTGATCTGTAAAAATGTTCCGTCCCACGCGCCTCTGACGATCGCGGCCAGCTTTTTTATTTTCCCCTGCTCATACAGCAGCACCAGCAGAAACTGCCGGATGACCCGCAGATAGGACAGTGCCACAAGCCGCACAGATCTTTTTTTCCGTGCTACAAACACAGTATTCCTTGCAATATAGTATTTGCGGAACGCGGAATGATTTTTGACATACACCCGCCAGAATAAAAACCGCTTCTCGCAGATCGCGCCGATTTCATGCAGCAGTGTAACGGTGTCCAGCCGGTAGATCCGGTAGCCCTTCCGTCTGATTCTTTCGCAAAAATCCTGATCCACACCATCGATAAACATCCCCTCGTCAAACCCGTTTACTTCTCTCCATGCCTGTATGGACACAAGGGAAGCGGACGTGATGCACCAGCTCATAACTGTCACGTTTCTGTCCGGACTGCTGCCATTCAAAGACGCCCTGCCCTTAAGTACTCCTGTCTGGCTGTTCAGGCTGCAGTTCCGGTCCCTGACCTGCGGACATAAAATACCGGTCCGCTCCAGCGTCAGATAGTTTTCATATTCTTTCAGCAGATGTACCGGGCAGACCGAATCCTGATCCAGCGTCAGGACGAACGGGTATCCGGCTGCTTCCGCAGCTTCACAGATCTGATTCAGCGCCTTTGCGATGCCATAATTTTTTACATTACGGATATATCTGACATGTGCATATCCTGCCAGCAGCTCCCTGATTTCCGCCTGATTTTCAGATGCATTATCAACGACGATCAGTCCGGCGGCTTCTTTGTACACCGCTTCAATATTGTCCCGCAGACGTGCGGGCTGTGGGTTAAATAATACGATTCCGGCTGGTAGTTTCATATTATCCGCTCCTGTTTCAGAACCGGAACAGATGAGACTGTCAGCGTAAATACATAAGTACCAAGCAGCAGATACCAGAACCAGATGCTTGTGATCATCGGATTGGTAAAGCCCGCGATAAAAAAAGCCGCCGTCCCGCATAACACCGCCCTGCCGCCTGCCGCCATCTGCCCATCCGTACAGCTTGTGAAAAACAGCACGATTTTTTTAATCACACGGTACACAAGCACTCCGGCAAACGTAACACCAGCCAGTCCGGTCTGAAACAGCAGTGCAATATAGAAAAATTCAAAAGACCACAAATCCTGTGCGGCAGGAACTCCAAAACGGCTGAATTTGTACACATAATAATCCGCATCGTACGCTGACAGCCCCCATCCCCAGAACGGCCGTTTCAGCCAGTCTCTGACCAGCAGCTGAAGCTGGCGGTATCTTAACTGCCACCCGCCGCCCGACTGGTCAAACGCTTCATGGATCGTCTTTTGAATCAGTAAAAATACATTCATCTGAAACTCATTCCAGAACATGACTGCAAAAAACACCACGACAGAGCCTGCGATCAGCAGCGCAGCCATTCCTCTTACAAATCTGCCCGCCGTAACACGGCGTTTCAGAGAGCGGATCCAGCCAGTCAGAAAGACCATCATGGACAATATCTGCAAAATTCTCCGGCCGGACAGCACCGCGACAAACAGCCCGAGGAAGCATAGCACGGTAATCAGCCTCTTTTCTTTTTTTCCAAAAACCTCCCTGTGGAAAAACAGCTCTATGACATACGGGATCAGAAAGATGAGCGCTGTCTGGTTTGCCGAACGTATCGTCAGAAAATTACTGTTTACGATCGTTAAAGCCGCCGACGACTGTTCTGTGATCAGCACCGGCATCACTCCAAAGGCCTGCAGGATCAGGATCAGATTATAGCCTTCAATAAACAGCGTAATCCACAGCAGCTGCTGGCGGATGGTCCGCATCATTTCTTCTGTGCCACAATAGCTGCACAGGATCAATAGAAAAAACGGCCTTAACAAATAAATCTCAGCTAACGTAACGCTAAATGCAAACCGGCTGGCCAGTGCATTCAGATAAAACAATCCAAACAGCACTTCCCATACGATAACCGTAAACAGAAACCGCCGGGGAAAACACAGGCCACCCCGGTACAACGCATGGCATACAAGTAACAGCAGCAACCCTATTTTGATCTTAGAACTGGTATCCGGCAGGGCCATCATGACAAACAGCCAGATCCCCGTCATCAGCTTCCAGCCTGAAGATTTTGTATAAAATGCAGGTTTCCAGCCTGCGGAATTTACATGAAGCACAGGCTTATGGCTTACAGATTTCGCATGAAGTGCACATAGAAAGGTACAACTGGTTGG
>CANTHI010000120.1 GCA_947653505.1 uncultured Eubacterium sp. | reverse complement strand
CGGATGGGAGGCAGACAGATTACCGCCTACCATCCGGCGTCCGCATAGCCAAAATGTAACACTTATACATAAATAATTTCATAAAACATTGGTTGAATTTAAGTTAAATTAATCTGGAAAATTAGATTAATCAAAAATTTAAGTTAAAAACCAATGTTTTTTTATGCTATTTTTACAAAAAGTTCATGTTAAAATAATATAAATAAACGAAATTGTGCGTAAAACAAAAAAAAGATTGAAAAACCGGCTAAATGTGATAAAATTAAATTAGCTTAAAAAACAGGCTAAACAGCAGAAAATAAGGAGGAAAAGAAATGAAAAAGAAATTGCTCAGTCTGGGGTTAGCAGCAACGATGGTTCTGTCGCTGACAGCATGTGGAGGCGGCGATAAGAATGCAAATGCAGATGCAGATGCAGGCACGGACAAGACAGGTGGAGATGAAGCGAAGGCAGTGCCGTCGATTGACAAGATCAATGGTGCGGATTATAAGGATCTGAAAGCGGACATTAAAATACTTACAAACCGTACGGATATCGTAAATACGACATATAAGGGCTATGCGGAACAGTTTATGAAGGAATATCCGAATATTAAGGTTACATATGAAGGCATTACGGATTATGCGGAGTCTGAACGCTTCGTCTGACCAACGGTGACTGGGGCGATATCTGTTTTATGCCGGATACGGTAGAAAAGAGCGAGATGTCCAATTACTTTGTACCGATGGGGGATTATGAGACGCTGAATGGCCTTTATAACTTCGTAACAGAAAAAATGTATGACAACACAGTATATGCGATTCCAAACGGTGGTACGGCAGGCGGTATCGCGTATAACAAGAGAATCTGGAAAGAAGCGGGTGCGCTGAAAGAGGATGCGGATGGCAATGCGATTCTGCCTAAGACACCGGACGAATTTCTGGATGCGTTAAAGCTGATTGGCGAAAAGACGGATGCGATTCCGCTGTATACAAACTTCGCGGCAGGCTGGACAATGGGTGCATGGAACGATTATGTAGGCATTGCGTCAAATGCGGATCCGGATTACAAAAATAACAAGCTGCTGCATCAGAAAGATCCGTTTACAAAGAACGAGGAAATGAGCGGTCCTTACGCGGTATTCTATACACTGTATGAAGCGGTTGCAAACAAGCTGGTAGAAGAAGATCCGCTTTCCAGTGACTGGGAGTCTTCCAAATCCAAAATTAACAGCGGCGAGATCGCGACGATGGTACTTGGTTCCTGGTGTGTACAGCAGTTTAAAGACGCAGGCGACAAGCCGGATGATATCGGATATATGCCGTTCCCGATCACGGTAGGTGGAAAACAGGCAGCAGCCTCAGGCGGTAACTATGCGTATGCGATTAATAACAAGGCTTCTATGGACAATCAGATTGCGTCCATGCTGTATGTCAAATGGCTGATTGAAGAATCTCCGATCTTCGCAGACGAAGGTTCCATTCCGGCAAAGAAGGGCGAACCGCTTCCGGATGCGCTGGCAGAGTTTTCTGGTGTTGAGCTTCTTTCTGACAACGCACCTGCAGAAGGCGAAGATGGCCTGTATGACAAGATTCGTAACAAAGCAGAAGTATTAAGCGGTGATTATCCGCCAAGTGAAGTACTCGAAGCTGCTCTTTACGGCAATAAATCCCTGGATGACCTGATGGGCGAATGGAATCAGAAGTGGTCAGACGCACAGGCATCTGAAGGGGTAGAGATTACGGAGTAACCTTCTGGCCGGACAAAACTATGGGAAACGCTCCGGCCGGGCAGTTGGATCTGATCCGGAAGAGTCCGGATTCTGCCGGCCGCAGGATGTGAGGTTATCAGACTGCGGCCGGCAGGCCGTTCCTGCCGGATGAAAGAAAGGAGAAATCAGGTTATGATGAGTGGCAAAATGCAAAAAAGACTTGTGGTGATCACATTTATGTTTGTGCCGCTGCTGCTTTTGCTGGTATTTACTTATATCCCGTTTGCTGAGATGATCGGTTTCAGCTTTTATGATATGAAATATATCGGGGAAAAGACGTTTATCGGACTTGACAATTATAAAGAAGTGTTCCAGCGTACGGAAATCTTTAAGTCACTGCTTGTCAGCCTGTACTATATGGGCGGCGGTGTGGTACAGCTGGCGCTGGCACTGTTCTTTGCTACCATGATGGTATTCAAGGTAAAAGGAGAATCCTTTTTTAAGGCAACTTTGTTCTTTCCATATCTGATCTGCGGTATTGCGATAGGTTTTATCTTTAAGTTTTTCTATGCCAGAGGATTTGTTCTGGACTCTATTTTACAAATGTTCGGTATGAATCTGGAAGACATCCCGTTATGGCTTCAGGATCAGAAAATAAACAATATTTCCCTCGCGGCGACTTCCGTATGGCGTTATACAGGGCAGAACGTCGTTCTGTTTCTCGGCGCCATGATGTCTGTGGACAGAGAGCTTTACGAAGCAGCGTCTCTGGACGGGGCAAACCGGTGGCATCAGTTCCGCTACATTATTCTGCCGAGTATTAAGTCTATTATCGTGTTAAATATTATCCTTTGCGTCAGCGGCTGTCTGAGTGCGTTCGAGCCTCCTTACGTTATTACCAACGGTATGGCTGGTACCGGTACATATTTCGTCATTATGAACCGTCTGGCACATGAGAACCAGAGAGTCGGCCTTGCGTGTGCGATGGCGATTGTGCTGCTGGTTATCATTATTCTGTTTACAGTCGGACAGAAGCTGTTCTTTAAGTATGCGTTTAACGACGGGACAGAGGATGAGTCAAAAGAAGCTGTCAGACGTAAAAAACTGGCGGCGAAAGGAGGAAAAGCCTGATGAAAATGAAAAGAAGTGTCGGCGGGATGATTTTTGACGTATTTAAATACGTTTCTCTCATTTTTGCTTCGATTATTGCACTGGTTCCGGTCTGTGTCTGTATCCTGACTGCGTTTAAGACAAATGAAGAATGGGAAACGACGTCCGTACTGGATCTTCCGGCTTCCTTTGCCTACTTTGAAAACTTTAAGATCGCCTTCCAGCAGGCAAATATGCTGCGGTGCTTTGCGAATACGGCGATGGTATTAATTGTCGTGCTGAGCGTTTCCGTACTGACCGGTTCGATGCTGGCTTATGCACTCAACCGTTTTAAATTTCCGGGCAGAGGGTTCGTGGAAAGCTTATTCCTGTTTGCGTCGCTGCTTCCTGGTATCGCGATGCAGGTTACAATTTATCAGATTATGTACAATTTAGGACTGATCAATCATCTGTATGGATACATGATCGTGCTGATGGGTACCGATATTATCTCGATCTATATTTTCCTGCAGTTTTTCGAAAATCTGCCGACCTCACTGGACGAATCCGCGATTATTGACGGATGTACTTACTTTGGTGTATTTTTCCGGATTCTGTTCCCGCTGTTAAAGCCGGCGATTATGACCTCTCTCGTGTTAAAAGGGGTCAGCGTATACAACGAATATTACGCATCCAACCTGTACCTGCAGCAGCCGGAGTTAAAGACGATTTCGACGGCGCTGTATACATTTACAGGCCCTTATGGCAACCAGTACAATTATATCTGTGCGGGCGTGCTGATTACAATTATTCCGATTCTGGTATTTTTCCTTGTATTCCAGAAGCAGGTATACAGTGGTATGGCATCTGGTGCGGTAAAAGGCTGACCAGATCAGTGGACAGCACCCGGATCTGACCGGGAGGCGGTCAGTATGTTATGCGGTGCGTGATCATGAAAATTATGTTTGGAAAGGACGGCACAGCCGGTCTGGGGACACACGTGTCCGGAAACGGATGGGCAGACAGTTTCAGACCGGAGAGATTGTGCCGGATGGTGAGAAGGTATGAGCGAGGTAAAAATCATTGGCCAGGCAGTGCCGAATGTACCGTGGCAGGAAAGGCCGGAGACGTTAAACGGCGCGCCGGTATGGCGTTATCAGGAAAATCCGATTATCGGCAGAAATCCTGTGAAAGAAGTGGCACGTATTTTTAACAGCGCCGTGATGCCGTATGGCGATGCGTTTATCGGCGTATTCCGCGCGGAACAGACAAACGGGATTCCGTTTATCTATCTGGGAAGAAGCAAAGACGCCATTCACTGGGAGTTTGACGAGGAAAAAATCCAGTTTGTGGATGAAGAGGGCAGGCCGTTTATGCCGGTCTATGCATACGATCCAAGACTTGTGAAGGTAGAGGACGTCTATTATATCATCTGGTGCCAGGATTTTTATGGGGCGTCGATCGGGATGGCAAAGACGACGGACTTTCAGACATTTGTCAGAATTGAAAATCCATTCCTGCCATTTAACCGCAACGCGGTATTGTTTCCACGCAAAGTCAATGGAAATTTTCTGATGCTTTCCCGTCCGAGTGACAGCGGACATACGCCGTTTGGTGATATTTTTATTTCGGAAAGTCCGGATCTGGTTTACTGGGGGAAACACCGCCATGTGATGGGCAAGAGCAGCGAATGGTGGGAATCCGTAAAAATTGGCGGCGGCGCGGCTCCGATCGAGACGACCGAAGGCTGGCTGTTATTCTATCATGGAGTAACCGGAACCTGCAACGGCTATGTATACAGCATCGGCGGCGCGATTCTGGATATTGACCAGCCGTCCATTGTGAAATACCGCTGTGAGAATTTCCTGCTGACACCACAGGAATGGTATGAGGAACGCGGATTTGTCGGAAATGTCACATTCCCTTGTGCGACAATTCATGATGCGGAAAGCGGAAAGATCGCGATTTACTATGGAGCGGCGGATACTTATGTAGGACTGGCGTTTACGACGGTGGAGGACATTGTTTCCTATATCAAAGAACACAGTGTAACAAGAGAGTCTGACACAGAGCTGGGCAGACGTTAACAGATAAAGGCAGATAATCATGAGAACATTTGTAAATGAGATCAAAACACATCTCGTTCAAAAGCTGATCCCGTTCTGGGAAGGGTTAAAGGATGAGACTTATGGCGGATTTTATGGCTATATGGGTTACGATCTGCACGTAGATAAAACTTATGAAAAAGGATGTATTTTAAACAGCCGGATTTTATGGTTTTTTTCCAATGCTTATCAGATGCTGCAGCGTGCAGATCTGAAAGAAGCGGCAGACCACGCGTACCGGTTTTTAACAGAGCATTGCGTGGATCCGCAGTATGGAGGCGTGTACTGGTCGTTAACTTATGACGGAAAGCAAAAGGATACGACAAAGCATACATACAATCAGGCGTTTACGGTTTATGCACTTTCTTCCTATTATAAAGCATTTCAAAACGAAGAAGCGCTTGCGCTCGCATTTCAGATTCGGGATATCATCGAAGAAAAGTGTACAGACGCAGATGGATATTATCTTGAAGCATTCAGCCGCGCGTTTCAGCCGGAGGAGAATGACAAATTGTCTGAAAACGGTGTGATGGCAGAAAAGACCATGAACACGCTGCTGCATGTATTTGAGGCATATACAGAGCTCTATCAGGTGAGCCATGATGCCAGAACCGCGGACAGACTGCAGTTTATGCTCGATACGATGGCAGAAAAGATCTATCATCCGGAGGCAGGCAGACAGGAAGTATTTTTTGACAAAGACTGGAATCCCCTGATTGACCTGTATTCCTATGGACATGACATCGAAGCCGCATGGCTGACAGACCGCGGACTTGAGGTATTAAACGACGCTGCTTATACAAAAAAAATGGCCCCGGTTACAGAAACAATCACAAACAATATCTATGAACGTGCGTTTGTGGACCATTCGCTCGTCAACGAGGCGGAAAACGGAGTCGTGGATACGACAAGAGTCTGGTGGGTGCAGGCAGAGACGATTGTGGGATTTGTAAATGCCTGGCAGAAGCATCCGCAGGAGGAAAAGTGGCTGGACGCGGCAGAAGAAGTCTGGGAATATATCAAAGAATATGTTATTGACAGGCGCGAAGGCTCTGAATGGTTCTGGTCTGTGCAGGCAGACGGGACGCCGGACCAGAAACCGATTGTGGAGCCGTGGAAATGCCCTTACCATAACGGACGGATGTGCATGGAAGTGATCCGGCGTATGGGACAGGAAATGCAGATGAAATAAGAAACACGTATGGAACAGGAAACGCAGATGAAACAGGAAATGCGTATGGAACAGTTAATAAGGCTGAAAGAGAACAGGAAGAGGGCAGGAGGAAGTAATTTTGATTCATAAAAAATATTTTGAAGAGCTGGAAAAACAGGAAGCGCTGCTCGCCAGAAAAAATCAGAAAAGTGATTTTTACAACGGCATCTATGACAGATATGTCAATCCGGTTCTGACAAGGGAACATGCGCCGCTTCACTGGCGGTATGACTTAAATCAGGAGACCAATCCGTATTTTATGGAGCGGCTTGGCATCAATGCCGTGATGAACTCCGGCGCGATTGAGATGAATGGCAGATTTTATCTTGTTGTCAGGGTAGAAGGCAACGACAGAAAATCCTTTTTCGCCGTAGCGGAAAGTGAAAATGGTACCGATGGCTTCCGGTTCTGGGATTATCCGGTGGAGCTGCCGGATACCTGCCCGGAAGAAACAAACGTCTATGACATGCGCCTGACAAAGCATGAGGATGGTTATATTTACGGCGTCTTCTGCTCTGAGAGCAAGGATCCGGACAACGCGGACTTATCGGCTGCTGTGGCAAAGGCAGGGATTGTGCGGACGAAAGATTTAAAGACATGGGAAAGACTGGACAATCTGAAAACACTGCGTTCCCCGCAGCAGCGCAACGTCGCCCTTCATCCGGAGTTTGTAGACGGAAAATACGCGTTTTACACCCGCCCGATGGATGGATTTATCGAAACCGGCAGCGGCGGCGGGATCGGCTTCGGGCTGTGTGACGATATTGAACATGCGGTAATCGACGAGGAACAGATTATCAGCCGCAGAATCTACCACACACTGACCGAGTCCAAAAACGGAGCCGGAGCAGTACCTATCCGGGGAAAGAAATGCTGGATCCATATCGCACACGGCGTCCGTAATACGGCAGCGGGACTCCGGTATGTGCTGTATGCCTTTGGGACAGACCTGGAGCATCCGTCCAGAGTGATCGCACAGCCGTCCGGTGTCTTTCTTGTACCGCTTGGAAAAGAGCGGGTCGGAGATGTATCAAACGTCGTGTTTACCAACGGCGCGATTGCACGGGAAAACGGAGACATCTATATTTACTATGCGTCATGCGATACACGAATGCACGTAGCGACAACGACCATCGACAGGCTGGAAGATTATCTGTTCCAGACACCGGAGGATCCGCTGCGTTCGCCGGATTGTGTAAAACAGCGCTGTGAACTGATCCGTAAAAATCTGGAACTGATACAGGCGCAGCGTTAGAAAATTGCAGAGTCAGCGGGAAAGCTCCGGAGTGACTGAACTGAAAATCAGGAACTGCGAGTAGTCTGGAAAAAGCTCCGGAATGACTGAACCATAAAAATTTCGCACTGAAACAGACGCAGGCATATAAAAATGTTTAGTCTGTTTCAGAAAGGTGGGGCGGATGATAAAAAACTGGGTAGCGGATATCAGGATAAAAACAAAAAATATGGACCGGAACGCAAAGACGGAGTACATTATGAACTATTACTGGTATCATATTCTGCTTGGCGTTCTTACGATCGGGATTCTGGTGCTTGGCATTTACCATGTGACATGGGGAAAAAAGAAGACGGCATTTTCGCTTGTGATCGTCAATCAGGATATCAGCTATCAAAGAGACCAGAAGCTGTCCGAAGACTTTGCAGAATGGGCGGCTCTTCCGCCGAAGCAGATACAGGCAGACTCTGATTATATGATTTCTTATGGAGATGTGCAGCTGAAGGGCATTAACGAAAGCTCCTACGAAAAATTTTTCTTTGGCTGGCAGGCAGGCGCGATGGATGCGGTAATTATGCCAGAGAGCTTTTATGCATACTGCAGAAAGCAGAACGGTATCTTTTTACCACTTGCACAGCTTTCCGGCAGCGGGCAGCTAAGCAGCCTGCCGGATCCGTCTGCGGATCAGCAGCTATATTTTAAAGAAGACGGCATCTGCTATGGAGTTTACGTAACAAAGACTGGTTTGTCCACATATTTTATGGAAAATGAGCAGGATCCGTATATTCTTGTATTTCCGGCTGCGATGAAACAGGACCACAGAAAGGCAGCCGGCAGATTTCTGGAATATGCGCTTTCAGAGTATTCTGAACAAACACAGCAGTCAGGACAGGAGGGCTAAGGACATGAAAAATGGTTTTGATATCGATAACCCGTTTTTTGCGTTTATGGGAGCGCTGGCAGATATTGTGATCGTAAATATTTTATTTCTGATCTGCTCGGTTCCGGTGATTACGATGGGAGCATCCCTGTCGGCAATGTACGGGACCATGCGCAGAATGCGGGAAGGACATCTGACCTCCGCAGGCGCATGTTTTATACAGGCATTCCGCCATTCGCTGCGCAAAAGCATTCCGTCCTGGCTGCTGCAGCTGTTCACGGGAGTGATTCTGTTTTTCGATCTGTATTACGTCGGAATGGCACCAAAGACAGTGGTCTGGAATCTGATTGGCATGGTGACTGGAGGGATGCTGCTCATCTGGATGATGATCACCTGCTATCTGCTGCCGGCCGGCATTTACGTTGGAAAAAAGATCAGACCCGCGCTGGCACAGAGCATGTATCTGGCTGTAAGGAATCTTCCTTATACGGCAGGGATGGTCCTGCTGAACAGTATTCCGGTTGTATGTGTGATGCTGGGAACTTATTTTATGGGAGTCGTAACGCCGATTTATATGACAGCCGGATTTGGAATTACTGCTTATCTGAATACGATGCTGCTGGAGAAGTGCAGGGAGCTTTCTACATGGGGGCAGGCTTAAGGCGGAGCCGGAGTGTCATCTTTCGCTGTCGGCGCGTCCGGTTCCACAGAGTAAATGCAGAATACTTAGAGATTCTTACATTCTGGAAA
>CANTHI010000119.1 GCA_947653505.1 uncultured Eubacterium sp. | reverse complement strand
TCCGGTACCAAAGAGTTGATGCAGAATACTTAGAACTTCTTGCATTCTGGAAAAGGAACAGGCAGACAGAGCACCGCCTCCCATCCGGCGTCCTCATAGCCAATACGCAACACTTTTATGTAAATTGTTGCATTTTCACTTAAGTTCGTGCCTATGGGGTCTGCCCCACTGGGCATAAACTGCGCGTTCCGTGAGAATATGATTCAGGAGTGAGGGGCGATTTTGCGAAGCAAACTTTCCATATCGCCCCGAATCGTTACTATGAGCGGCCCCCGGGCCGTGAATAGTAACGGCCTTGCTTTTTTATGCAACAAAAACCGTCCGCCCCATTTTCATTGTGTAAATTCTATGATAGAATGAAAAAAGGACAAAAACAGTGAACCAGTCAGGCGGAGGATTACTATGAGTGCATTTGTGGAGTTTCAAAACGTCAGCAAGACATATCATATGGGCGAAGTAGATATTGAAGCGTTAAAAAATGTGAATTTTTCCATTGAAAAAGGCGAGTTCTGTGTTGTAGTCGGCGCGTCTGGCGCGGGTAAAACGACGATTCTGAATATCCTGGGAGGAATGGACACGCTAACAGACGGGAAAGTGCTGCTGGACGGGGAGGAAATATCGGCTTACCGCAAAAAGAAGCTGACGGCGTACCGGCGGTATGAGATCGGGTTTGTGTTTCAGTTTTATAATCTGGTGCAGAATCTGACAGCGCTGGAAAATGTAGAACTGGCCGCGCAGATTTGCAGGGATCCGATGGATGCCAGGTCGGTGCTGGAAATGGTCGGGCTGAAAGAGCGCGCAGGCAATTTTCCGGCACAGCTGTCAGGCGGGGAGCAGCAGAGAGTGGCCATAGCACGTGCACTTGCGAAAAATCCAAAGCTGCTGCTGTGTGATGAGCCGACAGGGGCTCTGGATTATCATACGGGCAAAGCGGTGCTAAAATTGCTGCAGGATGCATGCAGGAAGAGAAAGATGACAGTGATTGTGATTACGCATAATCAGGCACTGACTGCGCTGGCGGACAGAATTATTACAGTAAAAAGCGGGACCGTGCATAAAATGGAAAAGAATGAACAGATCGTGCCAGTGGAAGAGATAGAGTGGTAGAAGATGTAAAGCAGCGGGGAGTCGGATGATGAACAGTGGAATGATAAAGACAACGATCAGGGAAATAAAAGGAAGTCTGGGGCGGTATCTGGCGATTGTGGCGATTGTGATGCTGGGGGTGGCGCTCTTTACCGGACTGAAGGCGACCACGCCGGCGATGATTGAGACGGAAAATGATTATCTGACAGAGCAGGATTTTTATGATTTTCGTCTGCTGTCCACAGTAGGGTTTGAGGAAGACGATGTACGCGGGCTGGAGGAGATGGAGCAGACGGCCAGTGCGGAAGGAGCAGTATCTGTGGACGCAGTCTGTACGGTCGGGGATGGAAATGAGTCGGTTTATAAATTCCATACAATACCGGAGCGGATTAACCGGATTATACTGACTGCAGGAAGGCTGCCGGAACGGGCGGATGAGTGTGTGCTGGATTCCGCGCTGTATGGGGAAGACATGATCGGCGCGCAGGTGACGGTGACGGAGCATAACGGGGAAGACACGCTGGACATGTTTGAAAATCGTACGTTTACGGCAGTCGGGATCGTGCGATCTCCTTATTATATTAATTTTGAGCGTGGGACGACGTCCATCGGTGAAGGGAAGATTACGGCTTTTTTGTATGTGATGCGGGAGGCGTTTGCGTGTGAAGAGCTGACGGAGATTTATGTGAAGACAAAGCAGAAGTTTGATGTCTATACGGATGCGTATGAAACTTACATTGATGGGATGCAGGCAGAAATGGAGGAAAAGACAGATCAGCTTGCGCTGGCACGGTATGAAAGGATCACGGGTGAGGCACGGGATGAGATCCAGGAAGCGCAGGAAGAGCTGGATGAAAAAATGGCCGATGCAAAACGGGAGCTGGCGGATGCCTGGAAAAAAATCAGGGATGGCGAACAGGAGATCGCAGACGGCGAACAGGAACTGCGCGAAGGAAAGCGGAAAGCTGCCGATGGGGAGCAGGAGCTTGCGGCAAATGAGAAAAAGCTGGCTGACGGGGAACGGGAGCTTGCGGATGGCGGGCGGATGATCCAGGAGAAGGAACAGGAAATCCGCGACGCACAGGCGCAGCTGCAGCAGGCAGAACAGGAAATTGCCTCCAATGAAAAAAAGCTGGCCGACGGCACCGCCCAGATCGCAAAGGCAAAAAGACAGCTGCAGAAAGAAGAAGCAAAACTGCGGCAGGAAGAAGCAAAGCTGAAAAAGCAGGAAGCAGCGCTGCCTGGTCAGGAAAAGCAGTTAAGGCAGCAAAAAACAGAGCTGGCAGGCAAAGAGACGGAGCTGGAAAAACAGGAAGCACAGCTCCGGCAGCAGGAGACAGAGCTGACAGAAAAAGACGCAGAGCTTGCAAAGCAGGAGGAGCAGTTAGAGCAGCAGAAGACAGAGCTGGCAGAACAGGAAGCCGGATTAAAGCAGCAGAAAGCGGATTTGGAAAAGCAGCAACAGCAGCTGGATGCAGAGGACGAATTGTCAGCCGGCCGGCAGCAGGTGCAGACGGGACTGGCAAAGGTGCAGGCCGGGCTGATCCAGGTACAGGAAGCGCAGCAGCAGGCAGAAGCAGGACTGGCACAGGTCCGCGATGGCCGGCAGCAGGTACAGGCCGGGCTGCAGCAGGTCCGTGATGGAAAGAAACAGGTACAGGCAGGACTGGCACAGGTCCGCGACGGAAAAAAACAGGTGGAGGCAGGACTGGTACAGCTGGAGTCCGGAAAACAGCAGCTACAGGCGGGAAAACAGCAGCTGGAGTCCGGAAAACAGCAGCTACAGGCAGGAAAACAGCAGCTTGCGGAAAAAGAGCAGACACTAAACGCAGGGAAACAGGAGCTGGCGGCAGGAAAAGTGGAGACAGAAAAGGCGCGCAGTAAGCTGGAGGCTGGCAGGCGCGAACTGGAAAACGCAAAGGCAGAGCTTGCGCGCAGCAAAACAGAGCTGGCAGACGGCAGACAACAGCTGGAGGAAGCAAGGATGGAACTTGCGGATGCAAAAGCGGAGCTCAGACAGGGGAGAAAAGATCTGGATCGGGGAAAGGAAGAGCTTGCGGATGCCCGAAAAGAATACGCGGATGCAAAAGCAGAGTTTGAACAGGAAACGACGGATGCCCAGAAGAAAATCGACGATGCGCGCAGCGAACTGGAAGAACTGGAGGAGCCGGATACTTACGTGCTGACAAGAAATACGAACATTGGCTATGCCTGTTATGAGAGCGATTCGAATATTGTCGCAGGGATTGCGAATGTATTTCCGGTATTCTTTTTTCTGGTGGCAGCGCTGATCTGTATGACGACGATGAACCGGATGGTAGAAGAGCAGCGGACACAGATCGGGGTGTTAAAAGCGCTTGGATACGGCAACGGTGCAATTATGTGGAAATATCTGTTTTATGCGGGATCCGCGGCAGCAGTGGGAGCGGTTTTTGGATGCGTCATTGGTACGTATCTGTTTCCAAAAGTGATCTGGATTGGATATCGTATTATGTACAGCATGGGAGATATTACCTATTATTTTGATGGATGGATCGCTTTCTGGTCAATCCTTGCGGCGCTGGTCTGCTCGATGGGAGCGGCGTACGCGTCCTGCAGATATGAGCTGTACAGTGTCCCGGCCAGCCTGATCCGGCCGAAAGCACCAAAGAGCGGCAAGCGCATCTTTTTGGAACATATCGGCTTTGTATGGAACCGGATGAAGTTTTTGCATAAAGTGTCTATCCGAAATATTTTCAGGTATAAAAAACGGTTTTTTATGATGGTATTGGGAATCAGCGGATGCACCGCACTGCTTCTGACTGGATTTGGAATCAAAGATTCGGTGACGAATGTTGCGGATATGCAGTATGATGAGATTCAGATTTACGATATTGGCATTACATTTTCAGAAGGAATACAAAAAAAGCAGCTGGATGAGCTGAATGAGAAAGCGAAGGGGATGCTGGCGCAGACTGCCGGCAAATATGAGGAAAGTGTGGATCTGGATTTTAACGGCAAAACCAAGTCCATTTATCTGGAAATCCCGCAGGATGCAAACGAAATCCGTGATTTTTTAAAGCTGCATACGACAGATGGAGCACAGATTCCGTATCCGTCCTTAAATGAGGTTGTTTTATCTGAAAAAGCGGCGGAAATGATGGGAATCCGCGCAGGCGACAGCGTAGTTTTGCGGGACAGCCAGATGCGCAGTCTGACCGTGACGGTAAGCGCGCTGTGTGAGAATTTTATTTATAATTATGGATATATCTGTAAAGAGACTTATGAGACACAGCTTGGGATAGCGCCGGAATTTAAAAGCGCCTGTGCCGTCGTCAGACAGGGCGTGGATATTCACGAAGCCGCGGCAGCGGTGGCAGATCAGGGCAATGTGCTGTCAGTTTCTGTTACCAGAGACATGCGCGAGCGGATTGCTTCGATGATGAAGAGTATGGATTATATTGTACTGCTGATTATTGTGTGTGCGGGAAGTCTGGCATTTATCGTACTTTATAATCTGACCAACATTAACATCACCGAGCGGATTCGTGAGATCGCGACGATTAAGGTGCTGGGATTTTATGCACGGGAAACGGCGGATTATGTGTTCCGGGAAAATCTGGCGCTGACCGGATTCGGAGCGCTGGCAGGGCTGGGACTTGGGAAATGGCTGCACTGGTTTGTGATGGAACAGGTAAAGATCGACATGCTTTCGTTTAAGACGACGATCGGGCCGGAAAGCTATGTGTGGAGTCTCGTACTGACGTTTGTATTTGCATTGTTTGTAAATGGGCTGATGTATTTTAAGCTGGAAGGGATCCATATGGCGGAGGCGTTAAAGTCGATCGAATAAGAGAGGATAAAAAAGTGATGTAATCTGGGAAATATTTTTCCTGATTTCAGACTACATCACTTTTTTTGAAAAAATGATTGGTTTTCAGAAGCAATGTCTCACAGAATTAAAACGATTCCGGTTTAAACTGACATGCCCTGTTAAAATACCGACTCACACATAATATGTAACTTTCCTTTAGAATCCCTGATGGTAAGGGTTCTTATCATGCTCTCATCATCTGGTATGGTTACATTCAGTTTATGGTTTTTATCATCAATCTCATAGATTAACCCTCTGAACATGGTAGCGCTAAGTATTAACTGAAAGGGAACATTTTTCAAATCTTTACACGCTATCATGTGTATGCTGGGAAAAAAGCGCCTGTATCCAGTAAAGCTTCAAAATTATGCCATGAGCTTAACTGAATGACGGGCCTTTGATACCGGCTGTTTATGTTTAGTACAAATTGTTTCATCCAAAATACCCCGCTAACCCTGATTGGAAAATATTATCTGGTGTAGTGTATCTGCCTAAAATTTCACCATGTGTCTGTACCTGCATCATTGTCAATTCATCTTTCGATTTATCTGCATACTTCACAATTGCGGTTTTGATGGTAGCGTCATTATCTGGTTCGTATTCTACGTTTGTTAGTCCGACCCATTGATCCGGATATTTCTTCTGAATTTCTTCCCATGTCATTCTTTCTTCCAAAATGAATATATCCTCCCCTATTCTGATCACCAGATTCGGATTTTTTAATCTGGCTTTATTTCCTTTTCTGAACGATATTGGATATATCAATATTATCACAAGCTGTTTTATATCTCAATATACATTTTTATTTCTATCCTTTGACAGCCCCAGCCACAAGACTGTTCTGCACCTGCTCACTCAGCAGCAGATATACAATGACCGTAGGTATCGTAGCGATCATCAGTCCCGCTCCGATTTCGCCCCATTTCGTCGTATAAGCGCCAACCATCGACATAATGCCGACAGTCAGTGTCTTATATTCTGTCTTGTTAATAAAGGTGACGGCAAACATCAGCTCATTCCAGGAAGAAATAAACGTAAAAATACTTACGGTTGCAAGCGCCGGACGGATCAGCGGGAAGATAATCCGGATAAACATGGAGTAAATACCACATCCGTCGATCGCGGCAGCTTCTTCCATCTCTCTCGGGAGCGATTCCATAAAGCTGGTAAACAGGTAGATCGCCATCGGAAGGCCGAATGCCACGTAAGGAATAATCAGTGACCAGTAAGAATTTAACAGGTTCGCCTTACTCAGAATAATAAACAGCGGGAGCAAAGCCGCGTGAATCGGCACCATCATTCCTAACAGGATGATTTTTAACATCGTCTCCCGTCCGCGCCAGATCATGCGGGAAATGGCGTATGCGGCGGTGGCGGCGGTTATCAGTGTGATGAGAATTGTGACACCAGTAACCAGTATGCTGTTGAAAAAATACTGGAAAATATTGGCGTTAAAAAAGGCGTTTGCATAGTTTTCAAATCTCCAGTGCTGCGGCAGTCCGGCGATGTTGCCGCCGAAGATTTCACTGTTGTCTTTTAAGGAAAATCCAAACAGCCAGAAAATCGGAAAGATCTGAATCAATGCAAAGAGCAGCAGTAATGCGTGGGTAACGATGGCTTTGATTTTGCTGGAAGTCTTCTGGTTCATGACGGGTCCCCCTTTTCTCTGAAAAACAGCCTGAGTACAACAGTCAGAATCAGGCATTCTAAAATAACGAATATGGAAATGGCGCTGCCGTATCCATAGTTGAAGGAATCAAATACAGTTTTATACATATAGATCGTCGGTACTTCGGTCGAGAAGAACGGGCCGCCTCCTGTCAGAACGTAGATCAGGTCAAAGATCTTGAGCGCTCCGATTAAGGAAAAGGTGATACATACCTGCAGGATCGGCTTTAACAATGGGATCGTAATCCGAAAAGCCGTCTGTATCCTGTTGGCACCGTCGATTTTGGCGGCTTCGCTGATATCCGGAGATATGGATTTGATGCCGGCGTACATAATGAGCATATGGTATCCGATGTATTGCCACAGGTTTGGCACAAACGTGGCCAGCAGGGCAGTGTTTTCCTGTCCAAGCCAGTCCTGTCCTTCGATGCCAAACATGTTGAGAACAGCGTTTAACAGGCCGTAATCGCCATTGTAGATTTTCTGCCACAGCTGTCCGATGACCACGCCGGAGATAATGACAGGGATAAAAAATGTCGTACGGTAAAATTTTTCCCCACGGGTTACATTCGCAACGACAATCGCGAGCAGCAGTGAAAACGGAAGCTGCAGAAACAGGGAAAACGCGGCATATAATAACGAATTTTTTATGGAGCTGATAAAACGGTCGTCGGAAAGCATGTCTTTATAATTTTGAAGTCCGATAAAGAGACCGTGCCCAATGCCGTCCCAGTCCAGCATACTGTAATAAATCGACATAAATATCGGCACAACGACAAAGATGGAAATAAGCAGCACGGTAGGCAGCATAAACAATATGATTGCTTTTTTATTGGATAAAATCTTATGCATCTGCAGCAACTCCTTTCGTTTGGGGAATAGAAAAGGCAGCGGTTCAAAACAGCTGCCTTTCGTAGCAAATGTCTGAGAAATTCTGGTTAATAAAATTCAGATGGTGATAATTTGGACATTCCTTCCGCAAATTCTTCCGGCGTGATTTTAAATGCCATCAGCTGGGCAACGAGATCTTTATAGGTTTCGGATGCTTCTGCAGGGAAGATATTATCCCACCATGTGATATACGAAGTGCCTGTTTCCATCAGAGCCGCGGATTCTGTATCCAGTACGGTCAGGGAAGAGGTGTCTACACCTTCCGTATTCCAGCACGGAAGTCCTGCGCCCTGCTGGTAGCCGACCCTGCCGATTTTTTCACTCAGATAAGACAGGTATTCTACAGCTTCTTTTGGATGCTCGCAGTTGGCGTTGATATAATATCCGTCAGAGCTGCCGCCGGAAAATTCCGTAGCGCTTCCGGCTGCTCCATCGATCACCGGAAAAGCGATGCAGGTGACTTTGTCCTTGGTCGCGGCCGTGTCGGACTGGATGGAAGGATGTACCCAGTTTGCCTGAAACAGCATGGCGCCCTGTCCGGCTGCAAAGCCTTCGACCATCTCATCATAGCTCATGCTCATCATGTTGTCGTTAAACGCTTTGGCATTTACCAGCTCCTGCATTTTTTCTGCTGCCTGGATAAAAGGCTCGGTATTGAATTTGGATGGATCTGCGAATGCTTCTTCCAGCGCTTTGTTTCCAGCGGTTCTTGCTGAGACGATATCATACCAGTACATGCCCGGCCAGCGGTCTTTTTCACCCATCATAATCGGGGTATAGCCTGCAGCGTTCAGCTTGTCAATGGCGTCTGACAGCTCTGTCCAGTTTGTAGGCAGCGCTGCTCCGGCTTTTTCAAACATTTCCGTATTGCAGTACAGATTGGCAAGGAACGTTACGGTTGGCAGCGTGTAGAGTTTGCCGTCAAACGTGCATCCGTCCAGCATACCCGGAAGTACTTTGCTTTTCGTCTCTTCGCTGACATATTCATCAATCGGCAGTAAATATTCTGCGTCAATATATGGTTTTACAAAGCTGCCGCCGCTGAACATATAAGAAATATCAGGAGCTTCTCCGGCAGCAAAGGCCGTTTTGATTTTCGTTTTATACTGTTCACCGGTAACGCCGTCCTGCTCGATCGTAATATTCGGATGCAGTTCGTGGTATTCGGTTACGGAATCTTCGATAATCTTTTTGACCGGATCGGTATCGGCAACGGACTGATGCCAGATTGTCAGTGTGATAGGTTCTTCGGAGCCGCTGTCTTTTGCGTCTGCTTCTGTCTGGCTTTGCGTGCTGTCTTTCTGGCTGGTATCCGGTTTTTTGGAATCGCCAGAACCGCAGGCGGCAAAGGCAAATGCCATCGATGCTGTTAATAGTAACGCCCCGGTTTTTCTGAGTATCTTTTTCATGTTTTTCCTCCTCGTATAATAAGTTTGTAAGCAAGAAATATCGCTTATGAACTTATTCTTT
>CANTHI010000118.1 GCA_947653505.1 uncultured Eubacterium sp. | reverse complement strand
AGAGAACTTAGGATGATAAAAGAATTAAGAAGTAACAGGGACGCTCTTCAGTTTACTGATATTTATCCGGAATATAAAAAGGTGATTATCTTTGGATGTAACGAGCTTGCAGTTTCTTTTGCACATTATCTGACAGAACTGGGTGTAAATGTTTCCGTTATTGGAAAATACTGGAATTACTTTGGATATAGGAGCAGCTATGATGTGGATCTGGATGGGAAAGATCAGCTCATTGTTTATGCAGAGGGAATGATTCCACAGAATGGAGAGCCGATACAGACAGTAATGAGGAGCGCTTCACCTGAATTTGAAATTATTGATAAAATATATGAAGAAAATGTACGAAAAGGAATTGTGCGCAATACGATTGGTGATTTTAAACAGCTGCTTCAGAAATTAAAAGGAGGGGGTAAACAGGAAATTGTTATTTTAGGGGACGATCATCAGGCACAGGATGCATATGATTTATTGATTGAAAACGGTATTGATATTTGTTGTTTTGCTGTGACATATAAAAGAATAGATCGGATATTGGGGAAAAAAGTATTGGATATATTCGATGCGATTCAATTTTTACATGACCCGGTTTTTATAAATTGTCATGATACATGTGGGGCATTGGGAGATGAATGGACGGAATTTTTTGACTATCTGGGATACGGGAGGAACAGGCAGTATTTTTTATTAAAGGATTATGCAAAGATTCCGGTAAGCAATCTGATTCATGTTATGCATGATAAGAAAGTATTGCTTACTGGCGACAGAAAATTGTGCAAACTATTATCGGATTATTTATATGATATCGAAAAAGATGAGGTTACTGTCGAATATATAGATTTATCTGAAAAGTTAACAATAAGGGATGATGATATTCTTTGTTTAGTGACGGCAGATTACAAAAACAGACTGCAGAATGTCGGGGAGCAATCCTGTAATATCTTACAGAAAAGTCTTATTAAGGCAGGTTTTGTTAATTATACGGATTATTTTGTCAGTAATCATTCGTTTGCTTTGATTGATCTGTACTTAAATCAGGGTTCTCCGAAGTATTCCCTGCCAGAATTAACACCTAAAGGAATTTTAATGGGCAGGATTCCCCCGTGGAGTGGGAATGTTTTTTTCAGAGGGGTGCTGGATGGTCATCCGGAGATTTTAGTGATGCCATACTCAGATTTAAACGAAAATTTATTTTATTATTGCATACGTCTGGCTCACATAAATCCAAGTGAACTGTTAGCTGAGTTTTGGAGAATATATAATGCTGAGGCACAAAGTAAAGATAAATTTTTTAAAGATCCAGAAAAATTTGAAGCGGTCATTAAAAGGTTTTTAAAACAGAAGAGCAGTTTTACCTCACAGGAATTATTTGTGCTGTTTCAAATAGCATATGTCGAAATGATAACTGGTAATAATATATCGGATATCAATAAAAAAATTATTTATTGGGAACCACATTTTGTATCCAGAAATGAATTTCCATTTTATGCGTTATGGCTGGAAGATGAAAAAATTGAAGGACAGACTATAGTATTGCGCAGAGATAATATTGTGAGGGTGGGATCAGGCTGTAAAAGAAAAGCAGATGGGTGGAATAGCGAGCATCCGTTTTATACAATGTTTTGTAGTGATTATAACAGTGATCAGGAGGATACACAGTATCATCATTGGATAGAATATAAGATGCGTTTTGAAGATATAAAAGTGAAACCGAAAGAAAAATTGACAGAAGTTTGTGAAAAACTTGGAGTATCGTGGTCAGACAGCATGTATAAGACGACTGTTGCAGGCAGCAGACCGTTTGCATATCGGGGAAGTGTGGACTTTGATCTGAAAGCGGTGTTCAATAAATATGAGGATTTTCTTTCAGAGTTTGACCGGTTCAGAGTTTCACTGGCAAGTGCTCCTTACCAAAAATGTTATGGATATTCTTTTTCAGACTGTACTAAATTTTCACGTAGAGAAATACAGGAGTGGTTTTTGAAGCCTTTTCGTTTCGATGAGAAATTGTTATTTGGAGATCATTCAGATCATATGAAACTTTACAAATGGGTTATGTGGCAGATGTGGGAGGTAAGAAAGCAGTTTAGTTGCAAAGAATTACTTCCTGAATTTGAGCAATTTTGTTTAGGACAGAACGATAAGACACAGAAACGGGAGCATTATGAAGAACAGAGTGAAAATGAAATTAGAAATATAAGCAAGCTGATGAAATATATTAAGACAGCGGATAAACTCGTGCTGTATGGAACAGGATATGCCTGCAGAGTGATCACAAAGTTAATGGATGATAAAATAGAATCCAGGGTTACATACTGTGATAGAAAAGCATCATCACAATCTTATTGTTTTAATGGGAGAGAAGTGATACCACCAGGTGAATTGCTTGGAAGGTACAAAGATTACAGTATATTAGTAACTTCGGGCAAATTTGCTGATAATATCAAACAGGAATTTCAGGAGATGGGAATTAACCCGTCCAGAGTTTTTTACAATATAGTAGTACCTTGAAATATTTTGTGATCGTAATTATTGGCAGGAATTATGCTGAATCATCGGAAAAATAAATTTTTTCTAATCTGGAGAAGTATTTAGAAAAAGGCGAAAGTATGCAGGGAGATACAGAGTATGGACAAAAATGGTAAGATTTTTGTAGCAGGTCATAAAGGGATGGTAGGTTCTGCTATAGTAAGAGAGCTGCTCCGGCAGGGATACACCAATATCATATTGCGGACGCATAAAGAGCTTGATTTAACGCGGCAAAAAGAAGTAGAAGATTTTTTTGCATCAGAAAAGCCAGATTATGTATTTCTCGCTGCAGGAAAAGTAGGTGGAATTGCGGCAAATGCCGGGGCGCTGGCTGATTTTATGTATGAAAATATGGTGCTGGAAATGAATGTCATTCATGCAGCCTGGAAAAATGGATGCAGGAAATTGGAATTTTTAGGCTCCTCCTGTATTTATCCAAGGATGGCGCCACAGCCGATGCCTGAAAGCTGCCTTCTGACCAGCGCGCTGGAGGAAACAAATGAAGGATATGCGCTGGCGAAAATCAGTGGTTTAAAGTATTGTGAATACCTGAACCGGCAGTATGGGACAGACTATATATCTGTGATGCCTACAAATCTGTATGGCCCGAATGATAATTATCATCCGACGCATAGTCATGTACTCCCTGCGATGATCCGGAGGTTTCACGAGGCAAAAGAAGCAGGAGCGCCTTCTGTTACATGCTGGGGAGACGGCAGTGCGTTACGGGAGTTTTTGTATGTGGATGATCTGGCTGATTTTTGCGTATTTCTGATGAATCATTACAGTGGAGATGAAACTGTGAACGCTGGTACGGGGAAAGAACTTTCAATCCGGGAACTGGCGGAAACGATTGCACGGGTAATAGGCTATGAGGGGCAGATTTTGTGGGATACAAGCAAGCCAAATGGTACACCGCGAAAACTGCTGGATGTGAGTAAAGCCACAGCACTTGGATGGAAATATAAGACAGAACTGGAAGATGGGATTCGGCTTGCGTATGAAGATTTTCTGAGTCATCCGATTAGAACGGAAAGGTAGAAAATAAAAGTGATTATATAGTTGATGGGTCGTTTTGTAATAGGAATATAGAGATACAGAAAATTTTAAAATCACTCATTTTATAGAAAAATCTATAAAATGAGTGATTTTTATGAGAACATAGGTGAGAGTATTTTGTAGAGAAGTAAAAGAATTTTGCGGGTACTTAAATCTGTTCCCTTATTTTTTAGTTAACTTCTCATAAGTATTATATACTAATAGCGGAGGAAAAACAAGTCTTAAATAAAAAAAAATTGATGCCGGCCTGGATAATGCAAACAATTCTTTAGACGGCATACGGGTAATTTATGATCTGAATGGTTACAAAATTTATTGAGTTTTTTCCCTGAAATATGCTACACTGTGAACAGATACAATAATGAAAGAGCATGGAGAAAGCAAAATAAAAAAGTAAAATAAGAAGAATCTGCCTGTATGCAGAGGAGATGATAACAATGGCAAGAAAAGTTGCGATTGGTGTGGACAAATTTAATGAAATTGTAGAAAATGATTATTTCTACGTGGATAAAACAGGTTTCCTGAAAGAATGGTGGGAAAATGGGGATAAGGTAACGCTGATTACGCGTCCAAGGCGGTTTGGAAAAACGCTTACGATGAGTATGCTAGAACAGTTTTTTTCCGTCAATTATTCAGACAGGAAGGAGCTGTTTTGCAGATTCCGGGTCTGGAAAGATGAGAAGCTTCGAAAACTGCAGGGCACTTATCCTGTGATTAATCTGAGCTTTGCCGGGATTAAAAGCAGCTGTTTTGAAACAGCAAGAGAGAATATCTGTCAGGAAATTGTGAGAGTGTATATGCAGAATCAGTTTTTGCTGGATGGTGATCTGCTCGCGCTGCAGGAAAAGGATTATTTCAGGCGTATATGTGATACAATGAGTGATGCGGTAGCTTCGGTATCATTGAAAAGGCTGGCTGAATATTTATCCAGATATTACGGAAAGAATGTAATTATTTTGCTGGATGAATATGATACGCCTATGCAGGAGGCATATCTGGCCGGATACTGGAAGGAAATGGTTTCATTTACCAGAAGTCTGTTTCAGTCCACTTTTAAGACAAATCCATATATGGAACGGGCAGTTATGACTGGAATTACACGTGTGAGTAAGGAGTCTGTTTTTTCTGATTTGAATAATTTAAAAGTAATAACGGTGACATCAGACAAATATGCCACAGCTTTTGGATTTACTGAGGAAGAGGTTTTTTGTGCTTTGGAAGAATATGGGCTTCAGAGTAGAAAAAAAGATGTCAAAAAATGGTATGATGGATTTCAGTTTGGCAGATGCGATCATATTTACAATCCGTGGTCGGTTATTAATTTCCTTGATGAAAGGAAAGTCGCGGCGTATTGGGCGCATACGAGTTCAAACAGTCTGGAAGAAAAATTAATCCGTGAAAATGGTACCGATGTGAAAATGATACTGGAAGACTTGCTGAATGGAAAGACGTTTCAGGCGGTCATTGATGAAGAGATGATATATGAGCAGCTGGATTATGATGTGGATGCCATCTGGAGTCTGTTTTTAGCCAGTGGGTATCTGAAAATAAATAAAATAGAAAAAAACAGAAGAGGTGTGGATGAATATACATTTTCACTGACGAATCTGGAGGCACGCTTTGCGTTTGATGAGATTGTAAAAGGATGGTTTAATTATAAAGAACTGAAATATAATAAATTTACGGATGCATTGCTATCAGATAATAAAAAATATATGAATGAATATCTGAATCTGATTACGAGGGAAACATTTAGCAGCTTTGATACGGGATTGCGTCCTTCAAAATTCAGACAGCCTGAGAATTTCTATCATGGGTTTGTGTTAGGGCTGATTGCGGATCTAAGGGAAATATACAATATTACTTCCAATCGTGAAAGTGGGGAAGGAAGATATGATGTCATGATGGAACCAAAAGATCTGGAATTAGATGATGGGATAATTTTGGAATTTAAAGTGCAGGACGATAGTGAAAAATCATTGGAAGATACGGTGGATGCGGCGCTCAGTCAGATTGTCAGGAAGAAGTATAGCACTGCTTTGGAAGCCCGGGGAGTTCCAGGAGACAGGATTCGGATGTATGGGTTTGCATTCAGAGGGAAAGAGGTATTGGTTGATGGCGGAAGAATGGAAAGCGAATGGAAATTCCGATCAAATGATTGAAATTATGCCCCACATCATATATACTTTTTTTATCAGTCAGTCTATGATCAGGGAAAGCGGGTATGAAAATGAAAAACGCATCGGTTAAGGAATATATAAAAGTTCTTGACAGTCTTCACAAAGAGATACAAGTGCAAATAAATGCAGAAACATATGAGAGAGTTCCGGAACTTTTTCAGAAATGTCAGGATCATGCCATTTTGCTGGGCAATATGATTGAAGGACGTGTGGGAGAGGGTACGGCTGCAGTCGGCTGTCTGGAAGATTATTGTGAATGCATCTATCAGATTCATGAAGCGCTGGAGCAGAAAGGAAGTATGAAAGCGGAGATATGTGACAGTCTGCGGGTACAGCTGGATGCTTTTTTGAACTGCGCAGAACGGGAGCTGGATATTCCGATGGAAGTGGTGTTTCTGCCCTTCCGCGCGGATTACTGGGGGGCGCTGGAGAGTGTCTGGCATGCGTTCAGACAGGATCCGGATTGTGATGTGTATGTGGTTCCGGTTCCTTATTATGAAAAATACCCGGATGGAACATTTGGAAAGATGTATGATGAGACGCATGATTTTCCGTCGGATGTAAAGGTTACTTTTTATCAGCAATATGATTTTGAGAAGCGCCGGCCGGATATTATTTTTATGCAGAATGCGTATGACGCATGCAATTATACGTTTAGTGTGGATCCTTTTTTTTATTCGGACCATCTGAAGCGGTTTACAAATAAACTGGTCTATATTCCGTGGTTTATTGTTGAGGAGATTGCGGAGGGGGATGAGCGGGGGATACAGACTGCGAAGCATTTTGTGACGATACCTGGTGTTATGCATGCGGATCAGGTTATTGTGCAGTCTGAGCAGATGCGGCAGCTTTATATTCGTATGCTGACAGAAGCAGAAGGCGGGGATACGAGGGAAAAATGGGAACAAAAGATCCTGGGATCCGGTTCTCCGCTTTATGATCAGGAAAGGTGCCGGACAAATTATCATGAGAAGGAAAAAATGATTCCGGATGAATGGCGCGGGCTGATCTGCCAGCCGGATGGCAGCAGGAAAAAGGTGGTTTTATATGGGACAAGTCTGAGCCTGCTGCTGCAGTATAAGGAAAAAGTCATTCAGAAGATAGAAACAGTACTGGATATTTTTTATGAAAATAAGGATGCGGTGACAGTTCTCTGGAGGCCGGATGCAGTGATGAGCGCGGAAATATCGGCGGTGGCAGGCAATGAGCTGGCACAGGCTTATTGTGCTCTTGTGGAGCAGTATCAGGCACAGGGATGGGGGATTTTTGATGAAACAGCTGATCTGGATCAGCTGGTAGCTGTTGCAGACGCTTACTATGGTGATTCATGCCGTATGGTTCAGATGTGCAGGCAGGCAGGGTTACCTGTGATGATACAGGATATTGATCTATGTTAAACAGGCAGGGAGGAGTATATGCTTTTATTCTCGAAGGATTATTTTCAGGATGAAGTGCGGGATGGGTTTTACGTTCCGGGGATGATGAAATGTACGTGGGCTGCGGAGCTGAAAGTACTGGATGCGCTGGCAGAGTTTTTTAGGCAGAATGGGCTGACGTATTATGCGGATTTTGGGACATTGCTGGGTGCCGTCAGGCATGGTGGATTTATTCCCTGGGATGATGACATAGATATTGCGATGCCGCGGGCGGATTTTATGAAGTTTATGGAGCTTTCCGGGGAACTGCCAAAACCTTATCAGCTGTTAAGTATTTATCATTCCGATACGTTTTATAATTTTCATGCGGTAGTTACGAACAATAATTATGCCGGGAAGCTGGAATGGAATGAGGAGCGGTTAAAAGATTTTTATGGCTGTCCGTTTATTGTAAGTGTGGACATTTTTCCTTTGGATTATCTGCCCAGAGATGATGTAATGGGAAAGCAGCAGCAGTTATTATATACGTTTGTATACAATCTGGTGCGAAAATGTGTCGGGATAGAGGACAAGGAAAGTAAGGGCCTGCCAGTAAGCAGGGAAACGTATGCAGAGTTTCACAATGGTGTGGAGCAGTTTCAGGAGCATTTGCGTGGCTTTTGGGGTGAAGACGTACATATCGAACCGGATATCCCTGTACGGAATGCTTTGTGCAGGGCAGCTGACCGTATTGCCATGTCGTGCAGGAATGAGGATGCTGATCTGCTGGATTATTATCCGGGACTTGCATTTATGGAATATCCGAGACATCGGGAGAAAAAATGGTATGAGGCAACGGTATCTCTTCCTTTTGAGGTAACGCAGATACAGGCTCCGGTCGTTTATACGGCGGTGCTGGAGAGCCGGTTTGGGAAAAACTATATCCAGGCAGTCCGTGAAGAGTCTGCGCATGATTATCCTTTTTATAAACGGCAGGAAGAGTATTTTAGATTTATGGGATTTTTGTGACAGTTTAGATAAAGCATACCGCATGGGCAGGCTGAATACATATCATTTTGCTCATGCGGTTTTGTAATGCTTAGTTAATCCAGAAATTTTGCATTTTGCGTGCTTCTGCTTCCATTTTCTTTTTTTGCATCATAAAAGCATAGGTCTGCAGAGTCTGCTGTTTTTTCAATTCGGTGATAGCCTTTGGATAATCGGTGTCTGTCAGCCGGCTTCTTGCAGCAAGTGTGTTATAGGAAGCGTAGGAGTTATAATTGATGCCGTGATCCAGTCTGTTTGACTGTGCGCCGCTCTGGCTGCGCTGGCTGTTTACCAGGCTCAGTGCATCATCAATTTTGCCCAGATCAAAGTCTTTTGTTACATCAAAATCTGCAATGCCGAGTGCATCCAGTGTGGAGTTGACAGAGTTGTTGATGGTAACTGAGTTGCCATTGGAATCGGTTGCTATCTGAAGGCCTTTTCCTAAGCTGCCGTCCAAAAGATTTAAGGTGTTATACTGGGTCTGCGAAGCGATATCCTGGATTCCCTGTTTGAGCTGGTCGACTTCAGCCTGAATATTCTGGCGGTCAGAGTCTGTCATGGTCGCTGTGTTTGATGCCTGAAGTGCTAATTCGCGCATACGCTGCAGATAATCCGTCACACCGCCTAAGGCTGCGTCTGTAATGTTCAGCACATCTTTACCAGACTGCATGTTATTGGTGCCTACATCATAACCTCTGACCTGGGTATCCTGTTTTTCAGCAATGGTCAGTTCCGCCGCATCATTTGCCGCTGACGGCAGTTTATTGCCGCTGGCGATCTGTCCATAGATGGAATAGGATGATACGCTGCTTCCTGTATTAAATACTACCTCTCCTTGTATTTTTAAAGGTGTCTTTAT
>CANTHI010000117.1 GCA_947653505.1 uncultured Eubacterium sp. | reverse complement strand
TCTGTCCTCTTTTCATTGATTTTTTGAAAGCATTTCAATCAGTTTACCAATTCCCATATATTTTGTGTTATAATGTTTTATGTGATTTTGTTTCCCTCATTTTTTCCCTTATCGGGGTTCGTAATGCCCTGTGGGAAGATTTAGAGCCTTGTATGATGTGTCTGGGTGCTTCAATATCATCATTTGTTGGCAAGGTATGCTATTCACTTAACGCACCTTCCGATGGTGCTGCTAAGGCGTTATTCAAGAGATACATAGATATCCACAGGGACAGCCCATTGGTGGAGTGGGGCAAAACTCTTATTCAATAAAACGATAAATTGCTGTTTGTCAAAACAACCATTACCACAATCACAACTGAGTAAGTAATATATCACACCGTCAGAGCGTATAGAAAAATCTATACGCTCTATTTTTATTGTAAAGGAGCCGATTTATGAGCAAAGACAGCAAGTACAGCATAGAACCATCAGCACCCACCCACAAAAATTATCGTGGAAAGGCATTATGCAGGCACTGAAAAAGCGGGGCGGGAAAGTTCCTTCATCATATATAAGCATCGGAAATGTCCCCTGCCTGCATGGCATCGCCCAGGCAGCCCGGCCCTTTCCGCGGTGGCTTCGCAGCGGCTTTATGACGCCCGTTTTTTCCCGTCTTCCTTTTCTGGTACAAGGACCGCTGCGGCACTGCCGGCAGATAATGCCTCTTTTTTAGAAGCTGCCGGAAGCGTCTTTACTTTACGGGCCCTGCTCCATGCGGAATATACCCTTGTGTTTTTTCCATCCGCCTTTACGGTTTTGTAAGTGCGGATGCGTACATAGTATTGCTTTCCGCCTTTCAGGTTTTTTACCGTCTTTTGGACTTTGGAATTATTTTTTACAAATATGCTGCGGGTACTGCCACCTTGAAACCCGGCATCCGCGGAGTACTGGATCTGGTATCCGCTGGTCTGTGCCGTTTTCTTTTTCCACTTTACGGTAAAGCCGCCGGATACTGCTGTAAGTTTCCGAATGGAAGTCCCCGCCGGGCGTATCGTAAATGTCTTTTTTACCGTCCCGCTGTAACCGCCCTTAAAAGTTACTGTTGCTGCAGCTTTCCCTGCTTTCTTATTATTTTGATAGCTTACTGTATAATATGCAGCGGAAATCTTCCTGCCTGCTGTATCCGTTGCAATAACAGACGGCTTTTTCGGTTTTCCGTTATACGTGTAAAGCGTTTTGGAAAGTTTTACTGACTTCACGGCCTGTTTTACCGGTTCCTGCGGCTGTTCCGTCTTCCCCGGTTTCTGCGGGCTTTCCGGCGTTCCTGTGCCGCCCATCGGGGCTGCGGACAGGATGACCGTGTAATCCGATGCATGGACAAACGGCAGGTCTGCCGTCCCGTCTTCCCCGATCCGCCCCGCACAGATAAATTCCAGGCTGCGCAGATCCGGGTTATAATAAAACAGGTTTGCATACATCCCTGGGTATTCTGCTGCCGTGCCGCTGCTGCCTGCAGTGATGCCGTTGCCATCCCTGCTGATAATCCGTAGTGTGAGCGTTGCCGTAAATCCGAATGCCCCTTCATGCGCAAGGCTTAACTCCATGTGTGCAAGGCCGCCGGCTGTTTCTTCAATCAGCCCTTTTGGGACTGTGCCCGCTTCTGTTTTTACAGAAAAGTCCGTGCTGCCGGCTGTTTCCGCTGCCACATCCCTGCCGTTCACGCTCCATATAATGCCATTTCCCATATCAAAACTGAGCGTGACGTCCTTCCCCCTGACGGCTGCAAAGACGCTGCCGGGAACAGATACAGCGCCGTTCATGTCCACGGTCACAGTCCCGCCCGCCGGGGCTGCTGCGGCTGTTTCCGCCTCTGCCCGGATGACATCCCAGCCCTTCCTGCCGGAGCTGTCCCTGATAAAAGGCTGTTTTGCAGCCTGGCCCGTTCCGCTGCCCGTATTGCCGGAGCCGCCGCTTCCAGAACTGCCGGAGCCGCTGCTTCCAGAACTGCCGGAGCCGCCAGAGCCACCACTTCCAGAACTGCCCGGAGCCGTATCATTTCTGACTGTAACCGTACAGGAAGCCGTATATCCACCGTCTGCCGCTGTAACGGTAATGACTGCCGTACCCACACTGACAGCGTTAATATTCCCGCTGCTGTCCACGGATACTGCCGAAGGATTATCAGAAGCCCACGACACGCTTTTGTCTGTGGCATTTTCCGGTGAAAAGACTGCTGTGAGCCGTCCGATGCTTCCTATGGATAGCGACAGTGTGGTTTTATCCAGTGAAATACCCGTAACATGTACGACAGAATCCAGGACTGTCAGCGTCCCGTTTTCGTATGTGATTTCTTCCTGATAATTATCCGCATCCGGTACTTTCGCCCCTCCTGCCGTAATCGGATAACTACCTGCTGTATTCATATCCACACTGCAGAAAAGCTCCGGCGCGGCTTTTAGCTGTTCCTTTTCCGCCAGCCCGGATACGGTGTATGTCAGTTCCGGGAGGGGGCTGCCTGCCTGTGCCGTCTTGTTATCCGCTTTAATTGTTATAGCAGCTTTGCGTATGGTAAAAGGAACTGCTTCTGACAATCCCGCATACTCCGCGTCATCCTCCGGTACACTGGCGGTTACGGTATAGCTGCCTGCACGCACAGGCGGGGTGGCGCTGCCATAAGATGTTCCCCCGGTTCCCGTATACCAAAACTGCATGATGCCTGTGTAGCTGCCGTTTATCGTCTGCGCCGTAAGACCTGCGTAGCCGTTATGTGGCTTTCCGTCATAAATGTCGTCCTGCGTCTGCGCCGCAAGTGTAAATTCCACTGCAATTTTCTCTACGAGCTTAATCTCCACGGTGTATTCAGCATCTTTGTAGTTCGCCATCGCTGCCGTTACCCTGATGGAAGCAGTATCCCCTTTTGACTGGCCGCCCAATACCGTAAAAGTAAGTTTTCCATCCCCATCCACAGAAACATCATCGGAAAGGATGCTCTTTTCGTCTGTCTTAGTAACAGTATAGTCTGTTTTCCCACGGTCCTTCGGGAGTTTTCCTGCCACGTCAATGGTGACCATCCCTTTGGAGCCGCTGGCATAAGTGTAGTTCCTCGTTTCCTGTCCGATATCCGGCGCGTCCGCCTTATCCACCGTAACCGTTACCTCTTTACCCTCTGCGTCTCCGGTAAAGTTGGCGCTTTCCGCCAGGGAAACCGTGACACTGGCAGTCCCAGCTCCCGTAATCCGTGCCGTGCCGTCTTCCGAAATCGTAACCACGCCCTCATCGGAAGAAGCGTAGGATATTCTGCCGTCCCCGTTTGTGGAACAGTTTAAGGAAAATTCTGTATCGCCAAATTTCTTGCTGAATGGTGTTTCAGGAACTGTCAGCTGCCCCTGCGCCCTGTTGATGGTCAGCGTCAGCGTGTTCGTACTTTCGGCGGCGGCATAGTTGCCCTTTGCCGCAACACTGGCCCTGATGGTGTAAGTTCCGACGTTAATGGGCAGACCATTCTGAAACTCACTGCCTCCCTGTGCTGCATATAAAAACTGGCATTGGCCCGTATCGTTGTCACCAAGCTGAATGCCATCCGGCCCTGTTGCTTTGGGTACAGTAATCATCGCCTCCTTGCCGGTATAGGTCAGCTCCTGGGTGGTGCTTTCCCATGCGAGCCTGGGCGTGGCGCTGTCAATGGTGAAGGTCTTTTCCACCGCACCCGTATAGTTTCCCTTGCCTGTAACGGTGATAACGGCGCTGCCAGCATTGGTGTTATTGGCATAGGCCACGGTGTAGCCGGTGTCTTTCACCAGTGTTTTCCCGTCCAGTGTCACGACGGGAACGGGCGTCTGGGGCTGCCTGTTGTAAGTAAAAGGGCCGGTAATGCTTACTTCCGCCTCTTCAATGGACTTTGGGGCTATGGTGACAGTTTTCGTGAGCGTTTTGCCATCATGCGTATATTTGACGGTATACTCCAGATCAGACACCTTTCCTACGTCCAGTGTCCAGCCGTCTGTATCGGCAACAAATGTCTGTCCGCAAATAGTCACTTTGCCGTTCAGTCTGACCACATTCCTGATTGTCTCCGTCAAATCCTCCCCAGTATAGCTCCAGTCCTCCGGGACAGATATCATATCCTCCGTCAGATTTTCGGTGGTAAATGTCCCACCACCGATGAGTATACCACTCCCGGACAGGCCGGCCCCGGCAGGGATATTCAGAGTGTGGTCCGCAGGGACTTCGTAATTCCCATCAAAGGTCACATTTCCGCAGACAGTACCCACGCCGTTCTCAAACACGATGCCGGTGGTTTTGTTGACGGTTGCCGCTGTGCTCTGGTTCCCGCCGTTGCCAATGGGCGCGCCCTTGTAATCTGCATAATAGACATCTGTGGGACTGGAAGCGTTCACAACGCCGCCGGTAATGGTGACGCTGCCAGTGCCACCGGTTTTACCAATACCGATGGATTGATACCCACCGCCGCCACCAATGCCTGCGGCATAGCTGCCCCCAATGGCGGTAACAGTACCGCCGCTGATGGTGATGTTGGTGCCATTGCCGCTCCTTTCGCCGCCGTTACCACCGCCAATCCCCGCACCCATATCACCGCCTGTAGCCTGCACTGTGCCGCCGCGTATGGCAATCGTATTACCGGAGCCGCCATTATAATCACCGCCGCCGCCACCAATCCCTGCGCCGCCGTTACCACCGTTATTTTCGGGGGATACTGCCGTCACTTTACCTCCATAGATGGTTATATTGCTGCCGGAACCACCGGTGTCACCTGTACCACCACCAATCCCTGCAGCGACACGCTGTCCATTACCTACACAGCCGCCAGTCGCGTTGATTACGCCGCCATGAATGGTAATGCTGCCGCTGTCAGCTGAGTCAGTGCCGCCGCCGATGCCCGCACTGGCATTATTTTCTTTGGTCGTACCTGTGGCCGTCAGCGTACCGTTGCTGCCGGATTGGGCGTAGATGTTCAGGCTGTTGCCGTTCGTCACCACAATGCCCTTTGATGCTGTAAGGTTGCAGCCGTCCGTCAGTATCAGATGTACTTCGCCGCTGACAGTGATGGGTTCGGAAATGGTGACGGCGCCGCTGACCGCATACCAGCCTGCGCTCCATGTGACCGCTTCGGTGCTGCTTTCTACCTGGATGCATCCTGCAGCGGTTTGTCCTGAATAAATAACTGTGCTGCCGTTCCAGTCTGCTTTTTGATAGTTCACCTCCGCTATTTTCACCTGCACCCCTATGCTGCCAGTCTGCAATCCCATTTCCGTCAAATCCTGGCCGTCTGCAGTTCCGGTTTCTTCTACTGAAGATTCTGCCGGAAATTCTGCAAAAGGGTACCCTTCAGATTCTGCAATATATCCAGGTATTCCAGCCTGGTTTTTCTGGCTTTCCGCCAGCACTCCGGCCGGTATTCCATACGGCGCTGCCAGCATGGAAAGGGCTAATATGACCGCAGCTATCCGTTTCTGTCTTTTTTTCATTCTGTGACCTCCTCGCAGCCGCCAGGGCAGTTTACATTTTGCTGCCCTGCCCCATCATATTTTAAACATGTTCTAAACAAAAACCCTGTGCCATACCGGCCAGGGTTTTTGCCATCTGCCAGCCTCAGCAGATTACCGCTCAGGATACATACCCATGCTCCTTCAAAAAAGTGTCCAGTTCTTCTTCCGTAATAAACCCTCTGTCAAAATCATTAAGGCAGTTGATAAGTTCCTGGGCTTTCAGTATCTGGTTCAGGCAGGAAACTTCTTCCTCTTTGAGACGGTTGATCTCATTGTTACACTCCTGTATCTCCTGCTCAAGCTTTCCAATTTCGTTCTGTACACGCGCCATTTCGTTCTCATTCCGTCTTTCTTTCTCCTGAAGATCTGCAAGCTCTTTTTCCAGATCCTCCATGTATCTGCTTATCCGGCTTACTTCTTCCTGCAAATGCCTGATTTTCTTTTCATCCTGCGCAATCAGGTCGTAAATGGCCGCGCCGATATTGACAATTGGAATAAATTTTAATATATCTGATACTTTCTTATCTTTCTTCTGTTTTTCTATTTCCCTGTTCAGATCATCGATTTCTTTCTCCCTGGCCGCTATATCTGACTGGTGGGCTTTGATATTTTCCTCTAAAGATGCTATCTGTGCCTGAATAGCAGCAGAATCTGAAGCCAGTGCCTTTGCACGGTCACAAAGTTCTGCGCACTCCATCTGCTTTTTCTCTATCTGGTCCGACAGTTCCCTGCTTTTCGAGACACATTTTTCCTTTTCTTCATACAGGCTGCTGACATATCTGCTTAATTCCGCTATAGCTTCTTTGCAACTGCTCATTTTTCTATCCCCTTTTTATTCTGCTCCAGCTCCTTAATAACGGCATCCTGTGCCTCCATCTGTACTTTTACTTTATCTGACAAATCTTTTGAAACATCCATCGCTGTCTGGTATGCATCACGAAGCATAACAGGCTTCTTATAATATTCCGCCTGCCGCTTTGGTATATCCGACATGGCCGCTTCATAATCCTGGCAGACATAATACAGTGCGCCCCACTGGCTGAGGAACTGCAGCATTAAGCACATAAACTCCGAATCATAATAGTAAACAACCCTGCTCTCCTGCGGACAGTAGTCCATATTTGCCTGTATCGTTTCATCCAGATCAGAGTCATGCAGCGTATTACAAAAAGAAGAAACCGATTTCCAGAACATGGATGCCGTCAGGAATGACGCTACTACCTGCTTGATGCATACTGCCGCCATGTTCAGCGTCTGCAGCGCAGTTTCCGCCGCATGCTGCTGCTGTGAACAGCTTTCTATCATAGACGTAAATTCTGCAATCTGTGACAGGCTCTCCCGCCTCTGCTTCTCAATCTCGATCTTGTCATCATAAATCTTCTCTTTCTGCTGTGCTGCTTTTTCAGCCTCCATCGCTGCAGATGCAGATACTTTTTCAAACTGTTCCGTCATGGCCGCAAGCGTACTCTTTAAGTCCGCCATTTTCTTTGAAAGCAGCTCCACAGCTTCCATTGCGGCAGCCAGCTCCGAGCCGCAGGCCGCAAGCAGAATCTTATCATTATCAAGTATATCCCGCAGCGAAGCGGCATCATCAGAGCCTTCCTTTCCAGCCGCAGATAAATCTTCCAGCCGCTTCTGCTCATCCTTTATCTTAGTTTCCAGCTCATGGTTCTGCTGCTCCAGCTTCTGCTTTTCATCCAGTTTCTGTTCATACTCTTTTTCAATATCAGCAAGCTCCTGTTTCAGCTCGCTGATCTCCTGTCTGGCTGCGTCTTCCGCCTGGCTGTCTTTCTTTTTCCCGAAATTTCCAAGATCCGGCGTAAACAGATCCACAATCCCGCCTGCAATACCGGAAACAATGCCTGCAATTTCGTAGCCATGTTTTCTTTTCAGTGCATCGTCTTCTCTTTTCTTTGCATCCTGATATTCATTGTTCAGTTCCGCAAGCTGTTCGTTAAAGGAGTCCTGCATCGCAACCTGTGCATCCAGCTTCGCCTTGTAATTATCCCTGTCTTTCTGCAGTTTTTCCGCCATTTCTTTTTGTACGGCTGCCTCATCCTCGGTATCCATAACTGCCTTGTCTGAAAGATCCCCCAGTTTTACAAAGCTCTGCGCAAGGCTATCTGCCATCCCCGCCATTTCCAGTGCGGCGCTCTCGCATTCTTTCAATTTACGGATACATTCCGGCTCCCTTCCCCTTGTCAGGTTTTCATATGCTTTGCCTATATTCTGTGCCACTTTCCTGCACCGGAGACAAAGTTCATGCACTGTCAGCTTGCTGCTGCCGCACAGCTTCATATATTCTTCCTGAATATGCGTCACCTGTGAACACACTTTTGTCCCTGCCAGTGCATTCGCCGCCACAAACAGCAGCTCTACAATATTGTTCAGATTATCGACGATTGTCTGAATCTGCAGCTCCTGGCATACCTGCTCCATCATTTTGCGGATAATAAAGCTGTCCCTGCCTGGTATCCGGTTCATGGAATAAGTCTCACTTTTTCCGTCTGGGAGTTTGAATGTGATTGTATTTTCCATGCAATCCGTATAAATCGTAATATCGCCCATTCCCATTTTATCTTCCTGCCTTTCTGCGAAAAAATGAATAAAATCTCTTTTCATCTTTTCCTTTCATTCCATTCGCCATTTTATATAATTCATTATGTTCGGCTAGTTAGTAGTTTTTGCTCGTTCAATAAACCAATTTTCACTAAATTCTCATATTTTTTAGCTGCTGCACCTTGTTTCACTTTGTTATAAAAATACGTTTGTGTTTCGACAATAGAAACACATACTCTATGGTATTCCTGCTTATTATCTACTATCCCTGAATAGTTTGTTACCAGCTCACTATAATTTTCTCTCTTGTTTATTTTATATTTTAACTCCTCCCAGTCTTTAATCTCAAAATAATCTTTTTGCGTTTCCCATTTGCTGCCTTCTAATAATATGCTTCTTATAGCTTCTCTTATAAATTGAAACCTTGCCGCTTCTGAAATAAGAAATATAGCTAGTGTTATCCATTGTGTGTTATTACATATTTGCTTCATATCTTCAAATTTATCTTTAAAAAAATCGATCATGTTTCTAATTGAGTATATACTTATTTCAACTACTGTTTTTAATTTATTATAATTAACATCATTAAAGTCTACTGTTCTGCCACCTGATCCTACTCCATGCACATACAAATTATGCCTCATGACTTTAAAACAAATCTTTTTCTCTGCTTTATCAGAACCGTTACATGTTATTTGAACCCAGAAACAATTACCTATTCCTTGCCCTCCTTCATTCAATATCTCATTCCATCCATTCTCTAATGTATCTATATTATTAAAATTCAAATTTACAACACACATATTCAAACGCCTCCCTCATTTTTGTCTCTATAAAGGTCCAAAAAACCGCCGGAAACGGGAACCCCAATAACGGCATCACAGCCTTTCTGGAATTTCCCGCCTCTGGCGGTCCTTTATTTAATAACTCTATATATAAATATATATGATAAAAAGACAGAGTTATAGTGTCTGTCTGTCTGTCTGTCTGT